>CAIMXN010000069.1 GCA_903845455.1 uncultured beta proteobacterium
ATTTCATGAATTTGTCATGCTTCTTACTTAAAATAGACATATTCAATAAGCGTATCTTTCCATAGGGAATATTTTGGCAGCCAATCCAGTCGACTTTCGGTCCAATGATGCAGATCTTGTTGCAGCAGTAGACCTCGGCTCGAATAGCTTTCGCATGCTGGTCGCCCAAGTGGTTAATACGCCCTCTGGCACCCAATTGCGTCCGATGGATACCTTACGAGAGTCAGTGCGTCTTGCTGCAGGTTTAACTGACAATAAATTACTGGGCAATGACGCTTATCAGCGTGGCTTGATCGCCATTCGCCGCTTTGGGGAACGCATTCGGGGATTTGATCCTTCCAGGGTGCGGGCTGTTGCTACTAATACCTTACGCGTGGCTAAAAATGCCCCTCAGTTCATTAAAGATGCCGAAGAAGCTTTAGGTTTTCCAATTGAGATTATTGCCGGGGTAGAGGAGGCTCGCTTAATCTATATTGGTGCTGCACATGAAGTGCCTGCCGTTCAGGGAAATCGCTTGGTAGTAGATATCGGCGGCGGCTCTACTGAACTCATTATCGGTAAGAGTTATGAGCCTAAGTTAATGGAAAGCCTTTATATCGGCTGCGTTTCGCATAGCATGCGCTTCTTTCCGAAAGGCAATATTGATGCCCATGCTTTCAAAGAAGCTGAGTTAGCAGCGCGTAGAGAAATTCAGGTGATCTCTGGTGCATATCTGAAAAGTGGTTGGAAGCAAGCGATTGGATCATCGGGTACAGCTAGAGCATTGGCGGATCTGATTGCAGACAATCATTTGAATGGCGAGGCCGATACCTTATCGATGGGTCGTGCAAATGCCGTTAGTGGTCAGATCACGCGCGAAGGTTTGCGCGCCATGAAAAAACATCTCTTGAAATACGAACATGTGAGCCAGGTTGAGTTGTTGGGCTTGAAAGACGATCGTAGGGCAGTATGGCCCGGTGGTCTAGCCATCATGATTGCTATTTTTGATGAGTTGGGCATCGAGTCTATGGAGGTGACGGATGCCGCTTTGCGAATTGGTGTGCTGTATGACCTACTTGGTAGATCTCAGCACCATGATATGCGTTATGTCACAGTAGAACAGTTCAAGCAACGCTATGACGTTGATCATGAGCAGGCTCACAGAGTTGGCAATCTTGCTATTGAGTTTCTAGCGCAGTTACCCAAATCAGAATTTGAGAGCAGAGAGGACAATATTGCTTTACTACAGTGGGCAGCCAATTTGCATGAGATTGGTTTATCGATTTCTCACAATGGTTATCACAAGCATTCCGCCTACATTGCAGGTAATGCTGATATGCCTGGATTCTCAAAAAATGATCAAGCCCGCTTGGCAGCATTACTGATTGGTCATGCGGGCAAACTCGGAAAGCTGGCTAATAATGCAAGCTTTCATGACTGGCGCATGCTATTTTGTTTGCGTCTAGCGCAAGTCTTATGTCGCGGCAGAAGTGATGGGGATCTTCCTAAAGTAAAGATCTCTGAGCATAACGGCTCTTATGCAGTTAGTCTATCGAAGGATTGGGCAAACGAGCATCCCTTAACGGAATTTAGTTTGCAAAAAGAAGCGGCCGAATGGGAACGCATTGGCCGCTCTTACAAAGTACTCTTGAAATAAGCCGGTCTTATTATTTTCCTAAGAAGTGTTTGGCATAGCGTGGATTAATATCCGATAAACGCATCATCGTTAACAAATCTGCGGTATTGAAATCAGGATCCCAAGCAGGAGCACTACAAATCTTGGCGCCTAACTTCAGATAGCCCTTAATGAGTGGGGGAGGCTCCACCTGGAGACCGCCGTTGAGTTTTTCTAGCGGTAATGGTAACTTCGGAAAGGCATGGCTCTCAACGGGTGCCATTTGCTCATTACTTAATGAGTTGTATAAGCTTGCGGCATAGTGACCACCATCGCCCATCGGAATGCTGGCACAGCCTAGCATGATTTCATAACCGTGCTTTTGCATGTATTGAGCAAGACCGCTCCACAGAGCCATAATGACCGCACCAGAGCGATAGTCAGCATGCACACAAGATCTGCCTAGCTCAACCATTTTTGGTCTGAGGTGATTTAAGCGGGTTAAATCAAATTCGGAGTCAGAGTAAAGGCGACCGATTTCTTGGGCCTTGTGTGGTGGCAAAACGCGATAGGTGCCAACGACTTTTAAGGTTTCCTGATCACGTATTAAGAGGTGATCACAGTAAGCATCAAAATCGTCGATATCTAAGCCATCAGAGTTAGCTGCTAAATGTGCGCCCATCTCTTCTGCGAATACTTTATAGCGCAAACGTTGGGCTTCTTTGATTTCTGCGGAATTGCTAGCCCAGCTAATATGTAGTCCTGGCTTCTTCGCTTTAACAATAGCAGTACTTGGTGTAACGACTTCCATTGCTGCTAGTTGATTGCGGGTTTTTGTAGCAAATTTTTTACCAAAGAGTTTCTTTGTCAACTTCTTAGAAAAAAGTTTCTTAAGCGGGTTTAATTTACTTTTCTTGGGTTTGTCATTTAAACGCGGACCAAACATATCAAGGGCTGCAAATGGATTTGGGATATCGGACATAGTTAACCTTATTTATTTATAGCTCATCGTAGCGAGCGTTTATTACAAATTGAAGACAAGAGGAATGCAAACTGTGAGCCACAGTAAGGTTGCAATGAGCAATGCCAACATGACCGCAGCAGATCCAAAATCTTTTGCTCTTTTGGAAAGATCATGGTGTTCAAATGAGATGCGATCAATCGCAGCCTCAACACTGGAGTTCAATAATTCAACTACCAGCACCAAAATGAGTGATGACACCAGAATCGCTTTCTGTAGAAGACTTACAGGCAAGAACAAAGCAATTGGTGTGAGGATGAGCAAAAGAGTTAACTCTTGCCTAAAAGCACTTTCTTCATTAAAGGCATAGACCATTCCGCACCAAGAATTCTTGGCAGCATGCCAGGCACGAGTAAGCCCACGGTTGCCTTTGTGGGGGTTGTCATTAATGTTGTATGGTGTAGTCAAAATAGCGTGCCTATGCCAGTGCTGCTATATGTACTTCAGGGGATGGAACTGGCTTGAGATGATTTGCAAATTGTTCTGAAGCAGCGCGCCAGGAGAATTTTTCAGCATGAGCGCGGGCAACTTCGCGAGGGATTTTAAGAGCTTGTAAACAGGCCTCGCGTAGATCTTCATTCATAGCACCTGCGGGCGAGTTACCAAGCACATCGATTGGGCCGGTTACTGGAAATGCAGCAACTGGAGTGCCACAAGCCATTGCTTCTAAGAGGACTAGACCAAAAGTATCTGTTTTACTTGGAAAGACGAATACATCCGCAGCAGCATAGACTTTGGCTAGTTCTTGTTGCTGAAGTACGCCGAGATAATTCACTTCAGGGTGCTTCTCTTTAATGCCGGCCATAGCAGGACCATCACCCACTACCCACTTTGAGCCTGGTAAATCGATTTCTAAGAAAGCATTGATATTCTTTTCAATGGCAACACGACCAACATACAAAAAGATGGGGTGAGCTGTATTGAGTGTCTTTGATTCTTGCATTTTGAAGATATCTAAATCAACACCACGCGACCAGAGGACAACATTTTTCAGACCGAATTTCTCAAGGTCATCTTTCACAACAATGGTTGGTGCCATCACTGCCATCGATGGGCCATGGAACCAACGGATAAAAGCATACGTAATAGCCAAAGGCATACCAATTCTGGCTTTGACATATTCTGGGAAGCGCGTGTGATAAGCGGTAGAGAATGGCAATCTATTTTTAACGGCATATGAACGTGCAGAAAGTCCTAAAGGGCCTTCAGTGGCAATATGCATCGCATCTGGAGCAAATTCTTTGATACGCCTAGAAACTTCTTTACCGGGAAAAAGGGAAAGGGCAATATCAGGGTAGGTAGGACATGGAATTGATTTAAATCCTGCAGGTGTAATCATTTCTACTTCGTGACCCATTGCAATCAGTTCCGCGCTAGTTTGTTTCAAGGTTCTGACAACGCCGTTGACTTGCGGCTCCCATGCGTCGGTGATGATCATAATTTTCATAGCACAGCCTCTTTGATGAGTGATTCAATAGCGGGTTGGAAGGAAATTTCTGGGGTCACTACTGGATCACCTTTAATTTGGGTCCAGTGAATAATTTTGAGTTCACCTTGCATGGTTTCAACGAGGGCAGAAAGACTTTCAACCCAGTCGCCATCATTGCAATAGAGCAGACCATCAATTTCGCGTATTTCAGCTTTGTGGATATGACCGCAAACAACGCCATCACAACCTTTTAAACGCGCTTCTCTAGCCATGATGTGTTCAAAGTCGGCAATGTAACTCACAGCATTTTTCACTTGGTGCTTTAAATATTGCGATAAAGACCAGTACTGCAGCCCCATCTTCACGCGCACCCGGTTGAAGTGGCGGTTAATGTACAGAACGAAGGTATAGAGGGTATCGCCCACATAGGCCAACCACTTGGCATACTGCATAACCCCGTCAAATTGATCGCCATGGGTTACCCAGAGCTTCTTGCCAGCAAGCGTAGTGTGAATCACTTCCTCAACTACTTTGACGTCCCCAAAGGACATGCCAAAGAATTGCCTTGCGCTTTCATCATGGTTGCCAGGTACATAAATGACTTCTGTACCTTTACGCGCTTTACGTAAGAGTTTTTGTACTACGTCATTGTGAGATTGAGGCCAATAGAATGATTTTTTAAGTCTCCAACCATCTATGATGTCACCAACGAGATAAAACTGATCTGCCTCATTGTGTTTTAGGAAATCTAAAAGGTAGTTTGCCTGACACCCTGATGTTCCTAGGTGTACATCTGAAATCCAAATAGCTCTGTAATGCATCATGAGTAGACATTAAGCCAGCGCTCTATGTAATCCTCATGACAGTTTCGAGTCAGTTTTATGACTTGATTTATATTGATATAACTTTATGACTACTCAAGTAATTCAAATGGAACCCAAAACGCCTTGGCTAATTCGCTGTGGTGTGTGGCTGCTGATTTTTCTTCATGTGCTGCGTGGCGTGCTGACCTTATGTTGTTTTTTCCCCTTTATCAAAGATCAGAAAAAACAAGAGTATATCCAGCAGTGGTCAATGAGATTACTCACCATTTTTGGAATTGAGTTAAAAGTCAGGGGTAGCGAACAGTTGCCCAATGCCTCCTATCTTTTGGCATCAAATCATATTTCTTGGTTAGATATTCATGTGATTAATGCGTTTCAACCAATTCGCTTTGTCGCTAAATCAGAAGTGGCTAGCTGGCCCGTGTTTGGATGGATGGCTCAGCAGTTACGAACCGTATTTATCCGCAGGGATAATCCACGTCATGCTAGGGAGGTTGTTGGGCAAGTCGCAGAGGTTCTCAAGACGGAATCGATTTGCATATTTCCTGAGGGGACTTCTACGTTAGGGGATGAGGTTCTTCCTTTTAAGCCAAATTTATTTGAGTCAGCTTCACTAGCGGGTGTCCCCACTTTCCCCTTGGCAATCCAGTACCGTTCAGTTGTAACGGGAAAAAGAAGTTATTCCCCTGCTTTCATTGGGGATATGGGTCTGCTTGAGTCTATGGCAAATATTATTCAAAACCGCTATTTAAGGGCAGAGCTCACCGTTTTGCCATCTATGGAATCCCTGAAAAATACCCCCCTTGACCGTAAGTTATTGGCTCTGCATAGTCAAGAGGCCATTGCTAAAATCCTCCAAGCCTATTAGATGTAATAAAAGTGTCATCATATTTTAGTAAAAATGGATAATATATTCGTGAACGCAAAGATGACAGCAAAACATAAAGAAATGGCCGAGTGGTATCGGCGTGCTCAAGAAGAGATTCTGGATAGCATGGATGAAGAGCTCGAAATGGAGCTTGATGATGATCGTCTTTCACCAGATGGCGAAAGTGGCTCTTCAATTCCGCGCCATCTCTACTTTAAAGAATTGTTTCGTCTTCAAGGTGAATTAGTCAAACTGCAAGACTGGGTTGTTGAGAACAAATTAAAAGTTGCTGTTTTATTTGAAGGTCGAGACTCTGCTGGTAAGGGTGGGGCAATCAAGCGAATTGCCCAGCGTCTCAATCCCCGAGTCTGTAAGGTGGTTGCACTCCCAGCCCCGAATGAACGTGAGAAGACCCAGTGGTATTTTCAAAGATATATTCAGCATTTGCCTGCTGGCGGTGAAATTGTTCTATTTGACCGCAGTTGGTATAACCGTGCCGGTGTAGAAAGAGTCATGGGTTTTTGTACTGACTATGAATATGAAGAGTTCTTAAGAACCGTACCAGATCTTGAGCGCATGATGATTAGTTCAGGCGTTATTTTGATCAAGTACTGGTTCTCAATCTCGGATGATGAGCAATACAACCGCTTTATGATGCGCATTCATGATCCACTCAAGCAGTGGAAACTCAGTCCAATGGACCTAGAGGCACGCCGCCTTTGGGAGGCCTATACC
>CAIMXN010000070.1 GCA_903845455.1 uncultured beta proteobacterium
CAAGACCCTCTCTGCTGATGTCAGAGAGGTGATTTCTAAGGCATTGGGAAATTAAGACTCATAACAGGGCAAAATAGACCCTAATTACCAATAGAGCACTAACAAGCACTACGAAACACTACGGAGAATCATTTTTTGAACCCCCCAACCAGCTTAAAGACGAATTTCAAGCAATACCTGGGAATGACCAAGGTAAAAGGTGCCGCTGTGCCTGCGGGCCTGCAAGAACTTTTATTGGCAGTGGCTGATACCTGTAACACGCTGAGTCATGAAGTGGCGCAAGGCGCTTTGATTGGCCTATTGGGATCTGCTGGAACGGGTAATGTGCAAGGCGAAGTTCAGCAAAAGCTGGATGTGATCGCCAATGATCTATTGATTGAAGGTGTACAGGCTTGTCAATCTTTAGCAGGCTTAGCCTCTGAAGAAATGGAATTACCACTTTCCGTGCAAGGTACTGGTGACTACCTACTGCTATTTGACCCATTAGATGGCTCTTCCAATATTGATGTAAATGTTTCGATTGGAACGATCTTTTCTGTATTGAAAAAGCAAGAACCTAAAGCACCACTGCAGACTTCTGATTTCTTATTGTCTGGTCGCCATCAAGTTGCAGCGGGCTATGTGGTCTACGGACCGCAAACCACCATGGCTTTGACCTTGGGTGATGGTGTAGTGATGTTCACCTTAAATAAAGTGACTGGTGAATTTGTTCTCATCAAACATGCAGTAGAAATTTCACACTCCACTAAAGAGTTTGCCATCAATATGTCTAATATGCGCCATTGGGCTGAGCCAGTGCGTCGCTATGTTGAAGAATGTCTTGCTGGTACTAGTGGCGAGCGCGATAAAGATTTTAATATGCGTTGGATTGCTTCGATGGTCGCTGATGTACATCGCGTACTTTCACGGGGCGGGATCTTCATGTACCCCTGGGATCAGCGCGAACCGCATAAACCTGGAAAATTGCGCTTGCTGTACGAAGCCAATCCCATGAGCTTCTTGGTAGAGCAGGCCGGTGGAGCATCTACCAACGGTAAAGAATTGATTATGGATTTAGTGCCAACCGAGCTGCACGAGCGTGTCTCGGTGATGTTGGGATCTAAAGAAGAAATTGATCGTTTACGCCACTACCACACTTAAGGTTGAACTTTTTCCTTAAGGTAGGCGAGGGACTCCTCAACTTGGTCAATCAAGATCAAGCAAATATCACCAGACGCAAGATCATTGAGTGCAGTATCAATCGCTAAAAATTCCCCGCGGATTTCTTTTACCTGTTTTGTTTTGGTGGTACCGACCAAGCCCTCTTGTAGAAGCTTAAGGACTTCACCATCTTCGCGACCGCGCTGGCACTGGTCTTGATACAGAATAACGTTGTCAAAAGAGTTGCCCAAAATGCGAGTCAAATCCCGAATATCTTCGTCGCGACGATCACCGGCGCCACTAATAACAACGTGGCTCTTATTGGGCTTCATGGCCTCAATAGCACTAGCTAGTGCGCGCATAGCGTCAGGATTGTGACCGTAGTCAGCAATTACAGTAGCGCCATGATGTTGGAATTGATTAAAGCGACCCGGTACCGCATTGGCAGAACTTTCAAAACTATGCAGTCCGCGCGCAATCTTTTCAGCATCTAAACCTAAGGCCCAAGCTGCACCAATCGAGGCCATCGCATTTTCAATTTGGAATCCAAGCACACCATTTTGTGTGAATGGAATTTCGTTGACAGGGAAGCGATACATCACGCGCGAGCCTTTGGAGGCGACAATATAGGTGCCATCAAAGTAAATAACTTTTTTATTCTTGGCGCGGTGGGCTGCAATCACTGGGTGGTGTTGATTTTGTGCAAAGAAGATTACGCGACCAGAACAAACATCACCCATTTTGACAACGATAGGATCTGCTGCATTAAGAACAGCTGCACCAGTAGGTGCGACGTTTTGCACAATCACGCGTTTGAGAATCGCCAAATCTTCAACACTGGTGATGTAGTTCAGACCGAGGTGATCACCTTCTCCGATATTGGTAACCACAGCGACTTCGCAACGATCAAAACCCAAACCTTCGCGCAGCATACCGCCACGAGCAGTTTCTAGGACGGCAGCATCCGCATCAGGATGCATCAAGACGTTGCGTGCGCTACGAGGACCACTACAGTCCCCAGAATCAATCAGCTTGTGATTGATGTAGACACCATCAGTAGTTGTCATGCCAACACGCAGACCGGTTTCATTGAGTAAGTGAGAGATCAGGCGAACGGTAGTAGTCTTACCGTTGGTACCTGTAACTGCCACGACTGGAATACGACCATTTTCCCCTTGTGGAAACATCATATTGATGATGTCTTCACCCACTGCGCGGCTTTTGCCATAAGAGGGTTTGAGATGCATGCGTAATCCTGGTGCGGCATTGACTTCCACGATGCCACCACCTTGAGCCTCAAGAGGCTTATAAATGGCTTCACACAGAATATCCACGCCGGCAATATCTAAACCAATCATCTGAGCAGCGGCAATAGCGCTTGCAGCAACATCGGGATGAACATCATCTGTGACATCTGTAGCAGTTCCACCGGTGCTGAGGTTGGCGTTATTGCGCAATAAAATACGTTCACCTTTTTTGGGAACATATTGAGGAGTTAGTTTAAAGCTGGCTAAATGCGCCAGAGCTATCTCATCAAAGCGAATTTTGGTGAGGGCGGTTGCGTGACCGTCGCCCCGTAAGGGGTTTTGGTTTTCAATCTCGACCAGTTTAGCAATAGTGTTGATGCCATCACCAACGACTTGTGCGGGCTCACGACGAGCGGCAGCCGAGAGTCGATTGCCAACCACTAGCAAACGGTAGTCCGCACCTGGAAGATAGCGCTCTACGATGGTCTCGCGCCCAAAGGCTTGAGTCACAATAAATCCTGCGCGTACTTCTGCTTCAGTTTGAATATTAGCGACAACCCCTTTACCTTGGTTGCCATCTTTGGGTTTAAGCACAATTGGTCCGCCAATTTTTTGTGCAGCTTGCCATGCGGCATCAGCAGTGGTCACCACTTCACCAATGGGCACAGATACTCCGGCTGCAGCCAGCAAGTTTTTAGTGAGTTCTTTATCTTGGGCTATCGCTTCGGCAATGGCGCTGGTATCACTGGTTTCGGCAGCTTGAATACGTTTTTGTTTGCTACCCCAACCAAATTGCACCATGCTGCCTGCGGTCATGCGGCGAAAGGGAATATTGCGTTGAACTGCAGCATCAACGATAGAGCCAGTACTCGGCCCCAAACGCACATCTTCGTAAAGCGCCTCAAGCTCAGAGAGGGCTGCAGCCAAATCAAATGGTGCATCGCTCAAGGTCGCCTGAATTAAGGCAAAAGCAAAGTCAAAAGCCATGCGACCGACGACTTCTTCGATATATTCGACAACCACTTGATAGACGCCAGGCTCAAGAGTTTGAACAGTACGACTAAAGGTAACCGGGCAACCTGCTTGCGCCTCTAAACCTAAAGCTGCGTGCTCTAAGGCGTGAGCTAAAGAAAGAACTTCGTTATGCCCACCGCGGCGCATGCTACCGAGTTGAGGAAAACGGGCGCGGATCTTGGTTTCAAATTGGGGAATAGAGTCAATGGAGCGCTCAGATTCCTCGCAAGAAACAATTGCCTCTAAAGCGGTATGACGGCTCCATAAGTTGGGGCCACGTAGCATCCGAATTCGGGTAATTTCCAATTAAGCTCCAGCTACCGCATTAGTATCAGGGACAAAGGTTTCGGCGGCGGCCTCGATCACATTAAAGGGAATATCCAAACCCCATGCAGCAGCGATCGCTGCACCCAGATTCATACTTGTCCATGGGGCACTCACATTTGGCTCTGAATGACGAGGAACTGGAATACTTTTTTGATCTAGCTTCCCACGTCTGAGAGTAAGTTGTTGATTACCCACTAAGACTACGCGTCCATCATTTTTCAGATGTTCTTCAATCAATGGTGAGTTAGGATTTTGTGTAAAGAAAATCACTTCACCATCACAAAGTTCTGCCATTTGTGCAACCATGGGATCATCAGCATTGAGGACTGCAACACCAGTAGGTAGAACAACATCGACTTGCGTGCGCACAATGCTGAAAACTTGGTCTTCATCAAAGATGGCATATTGCGGAAAATTGGCCTTAGGATCCACATTCAGCACAACACCAACTTGACAACGGTCATATGCCAAACCTTCAATCAGCATAGACAGGTGATTATTCTCAATGACGGCTGCTTCAACTGCGCGATTAAGTAATGTGCGCCGAGCATTTTCCCAATTGGTGACATTACTTTTTGGTATCGTGCGATTGCCAAAAGACAAACCTTTGCTGCTCGATAGCCCGACATAGCGATTGGTTAATCTTAAGAAATGCGCAATCATTTCGGCAACAGGTGTTTTGCCACGTTCACCGCAGATACCGATGACCGGAATTCTGAAATCAGTTCCAGGAGGAAAGAGGTGATTAGCAATTTCTTTACCAACTGGTTGAGGCTTGCCGCTGGCTGGTTTGAGATGCATCAGTAGACCAGGTCCTGCATTAACTTCAACAATCGCTGCATTTTGCGCTGCCAGGGGTTTGCTAATATCTTGTGCTACTAAGTCAACGCCAGCAATCTCGAGACCAACCACGCGTGCAGCTAAAGCCACTTGGCTTGCCACCTCTGGGTGCACTAAGTCAGTGACATCAAAAGCAACGTTCCCATTACTCTGTATAAGCACTTTGTAATCAGTTGCTGGAATACTCTCACCAGTGAGTTTTTGCCGAGCAAGTTCAAGCTCTACGGCAGAGTCAATGCGCACTGGATTAAGCGGATGCTCTTCTGCAGTCCCACGCCGGGGATCTGAATTAATCTGGATCTGAATCAACTCATAAACAGTATGTTTGCCATCACCAGTCACCCAAACAGTTTCACCTTTGGCGGCAGCAACCACTTTATTGCCCACTACCAACAAACGATGTTCGTCACCAATAATGTGGCGCTCTACCAAGACCTCGCTACCTTCATTCATTGCCACTGCATAAGCGGCTTCAATTTCTTGTTGGGTATAGAGGTTAATAAAAACACCGCGGCCATGGTTGCCGTCAATGGGCTTGACCACGACAGGTAAGCCAATGTCTTGCGCCGCTTCCCATGCATCATCTGGGCTAGTAACAGTTCTGCCTTCTGGGGTAGGTACGCCAGCGCTAGCGAGTAAGCTTTTGGTGAGATCTTTATCTCTAGAAATGGTTTCAGCGATTGCGCTAGTTTGATCGGTTTCAGCAGTCCAGATACGACGTTGTTTAGCACCGTAACCCAGTTGGACTAAATTACCTGCGGATAATCGAATGGATGGGATGCCACGTTCTTCAGCGGCATTCACAATACAAGCAGTGCTTGGACCTAGCAAGAGATCGTCGCCAAGCTCACGTAGATTTTCAACGATGGTTTGCACTTCAGCAACGCAATCTTTATTGTCTTGGGCTAATGCAAGATATAAATCGCGAGCATATTTCAGGGCAGTCAGTGTGACTTCTTCATTGATGGCGCTCACCATGACTTTGTAAACACTCCGGCGATCACCATCACGCGCTTTACCAAACCCACCTGGAATGCCAGCTAAGTTTTGAAGCTCGAGCGTAAGGTGCTCCATGATGTGTGCTGGCCAAGTACCTTCTTCGACCCTTTTCAGAAATCCACCAGGCTCGCCGTAGCTGCAGCGGTGCTCTTGAAGGCTGGGTAGGGCTTTGACTAGACGCTCATAGAAACCAGGAATGAGATGGGAAGGGTAGTCCTCGAGATCGCCAATATCGATCCAAACCTCAATAACAGGATGGTAGGTCCACATATTAGGACCACGGAGATGCTTAACACTCAGAATCTCAATGGTTTTATCAAGTAATTGGGGCATGTGTGGAATCGCGAGGGTTGGCGCCTGTTTGGGCGGGAACCGTCAGACCGTCTCTCTGTTTCTAGTAGTTATTGGAAATCCACAAAATTAGCAAAAATATATAAAAAGCCTTACTGTCAACTTTAACGGCTTTCCAGTCATTAAAGTTGACACTAGCTATAAATAGAAAAACTCCAGCTCAACTATACTTTTAGGGTCAATGAAGCCTGAAATTCTCCCGTTTACCTCCACACTGCCAAGCGATTGGCGGAGTGCTCTAGAGGCGTCATCATCCCCCATCAAGAACCTTGAAGTGATGCTGGCTTGGGTCGAGCTGGATTTAGGTGGGGACTTGCGTTTCCAAAAAAGCCTACTTTTACTAGCTCAAGAGGGTTTAGTTTGGACTGATGGAGAGCGTTTTGAGTCATGGCCTATTCGCCAAGGGACACACCTTTCTCATGGTGATCATGCCGGCGTTGGCAATCTCAAGCTCGAGACTGCAGATCGCTTGCTCAGGGTTTGGCATTTCACCTTAGCAGTGAATCCTCAGGTTTTGCGTCTTCAGTCTGCTTATAAACAGCTATCCCAAGGGCATACACCTAGCGTTGAAGTTGCAGAATTAAGCGAGTACGACCAGCAGGTATGTCCAGTGTGCTTAACTCCGAAACCTGCAAACTCAGATGCCTGTCCTACTTGCGATCCTGAGTTTGATAAGCCACCCTCGACTTGGACTTTATTTAAGCTCTGGCGTTTTGCGCGCCCTTACAAGAGGCAACTGCTCTTGGGTTTTGTATTAACCATGTTATCGACGGGCGCTACTTTAATTCCGCCATATCTCACGATGCCTTTAATGGATCATGTGTTGATTCCATACGAAAAAGGCCTACCGATTGATTTTCATTTAGCCAGCATGTATTTGTTGGCTTTGTTTGGTGCCACCATAGTAGCTTGGGCATTAGGTTGGTGGAAAACTTATTTACTTGCTCTCGTTAGCGAGCGCATTGGTGCCGATTTACGCAATACCACCTTTGAGCATTTACTCAAACTTTCACTAGAGTATTTTGGTGGTAAGCGAACAGGTGATTTGATTGCCCGTATTGGCGCAGAAACAGATCGTATTTGTGTTTTCTTATCTTTGTACGCACTTGATTTTGCGACTGATGTTTTGATGATTACGATGACTGCAGCCATCTTGGTATCGATTGATCCATTACTTGCTGTAGTAACACTCGCACCTTTGCCATTTATTGTTTGGATGATCCATTTTGTGCGCGATAAGTTGCGGTTCGGTTTTGAAAAGATCGATCGCATTTGGTCTGAAGTAACCAATATTTTGGCTGACACTATTCCGGGTATTCGGGTGGTAAAAGCCTTTGCTCAAGAAGATCGTGAACTCAAGCGTTTTGTGGATTCTAATCTTCACAATCTTCAGATTAATGATCGTGTTAATCGTGTGTGGGGTTTATTCTCGCCAACAGTGACTTTACTCACTGAAACTGGCTTGTTAGTAGTTTGGGGTTTTGGGATTTGGCAAGTTGCGCATCAAAAAGTCACGGTTGGTGTATTGATTGCTTTTCTTGCCTACATTGGGCGCTTTTATATTCGCCTCGATTCCATGAGTCGGATTGTTTCGCATACTCAAAAGGCAGCAGCAGGAGCAAAACGGATCTTTGATATTTTGGATCACGTCTCTAGTGTTCCTGAGCCACTCAATCCTGCGCCTTTGGTAGATGTAAAGGGCCGCATCTCCTTGCGTGGCGTGGGTTTTCGCTATGGTAATCGTGCAGTATCTAAGGGGATTGATCTGGATATCGCTCCCGGTGAAATGATTGGCTTAGTAGGCCACAGTGGTTCTGGTAAGAGCACGCTAGTGAATTTGATCTGTCGTTTCTACGACGTCAGCGCAGGTGCGATTACTTTAGATGGGCGCGATATTCGTAGTATTGGTATTGCCGACTATCGCAAGCGCATTGGTCTAGTATTACAAGAACCATTTTTGTTCTTCGGCACAATCGCAGAAAACATTGCTTATGGCAAACCGGATGCTACACGTGAAGAAATTATTGAAGCTGCGCGCGCTGCCCACGCCCATGAATTTATTCTGCGCCTACCATTAGGTTATGACTCTTTAGTAGGGGAGCGTGGTCAATCTTTGTCAGGTGGTGAGCGTCAACGCATTTCAATTGCTCGTGCATTGTTGATTAATCCGAGTATTTTGATTTTAGATGAGGCGACATCGTCAGTTGACACCACCACTGAAAAAGAAATTCAACGTGCCTTAGATAATCTTGTAAAAGGCCGCACTACGATTGCCATTGCGCATCGCCTTTCTACCTTAAGAAAAGCGGATCGCTTAGTAGTATTGGATAAAGGTGAGATTGTGGAAATCGGCTCGCATGATCAGCTAATGGAAGCGCAGGGCGCTTACTACGCCTTGTATCAAGCCCAATTACGCCACGCAGCCGAGTTGGTTGAAGGTGGTGCCATTGGTGAGAGTCTTGACGCACAGGCAGAAGAGATGCTTCAAGAAGTCGCTAAACAGGTTGGTGGTGGCGTATGAATACATCCAATACCAACCTTACAGTGCATCAGCTAGAGCGTGACTCGTTAGGTCGTCTGGTGTTGATTGACGCCACGGGCAATCGACATGTGGGTGTACATCCTGTAAGAGCTTTTCCAATTACAGCCCCTAGCGCTGGCATTTGTTTGATGGATCAATCTGGTAAAGAACTTTGCTGGTTTGAGGATATTGCTGCCATTCCTGTAGCTGAGCTGGCACTCATTGAGGAAGCGCTGGCTGCACGTGAGTTCATGCCGGTCATTGAAAAAATTACCAAGGTCTCTACTTTTGCAACACCGAGCATTTGGGATATTGAAACCGATCGTGGCCCAACCCGTATTCGTCTGAAGGGTGAGGAAGATATTCGCCGTATCGCTGGCAATACGCTACTCATCGCAGATTCCAATGGCTTGCAGTTCTTGATCAAAGATGCCACTCAGTTGGACAAGATTAGTAAGAAATTACTGGATCGTTTCCGTTAGAATTAATTTATCGCCGCTTTAGCTCAGTTGGTAGAGCAGTTCATTCGTAATAATTTAGTCATACTTTTATTACGCTATAAAACCTAGCAAATACAAGCACTTAAGTCATATTTTGTAGCATACCATAAACTATGCTACATTGTGTAAATGAGTGCGCACCTCGTTTACAGCTAAATGGCTACCAAAAAAGCCCCCAGCCCAAAACGCCTGTCTAAAGCGTTAAAGCAGTCCTCTGCTACTCAGCCCTTACCCAACTCAAAAAATCGTAGCGTAGTACCCATTAAAAGCACGATAGAAGC
>CAIMXN010000071.1 GCA_903845455.1 uncultured beta proteobacterium
GATTCCGGATGGGCAAGAAAGTCAGGCAGATGACGCACCTTTGTCCAAGGTTTGGCATAGCGTAGTTGAGGTGGCTAAATCGAATACAGCAAAGGTTTGGCATGACGAGTTTGATTTGAATTTCATTAGTGTTGGCCGTCCAAATGTGGTCCTTAATGGTTCTTTTTATGTGGCTGGCCATTTAAATGAGAGGCCATTAGTCGAGATTCGTCGTGCCTTACAACTGTTTGGTCTTGAGGCAGCACAGGAAGTTACCGAGACGGAGGATCATATTTCTGCCTTATGTGAGGTGATGCGTTACCTGATAGCTGGGGATGATGTAGAGATATCAAACCTTACAAATCAAAGGGTCTTTTTTAATGACCATATCCGTCCTTGGTATGACGAGTTATGCGATGCAATTGAGGGTATTCCCGAGATGCATCTGTACCATCCCGTTGCCGCCTTGACCAGAGAATTTCTAGCCATTGAAGGACAGAGTTTCGACATGATCTGATGTTGCATTGCATCAAAAAATTATTTGTTATATAAATGTCAAAAGTGCCATTTCCATTTACACTTGATGGAAATCAAGAATAACGAAACAGGAGCATGCCATGAGTACTAAATCTACAACTGCATCTAGAGAAGAGAGCAAACCTTCTCGCCGAAAGTTTTTTATCGGGGCGAGCGCTGCTGTTGGTGCTGTGGCTGTTGCGTCACAAACTACTATTGGCAAAGCAGTCATTCAAGAAATTGGTAGCAGCGTGCAGGGTAAAGATGATGGTTATCAGCTATCTGAGCATGTTCGTAAGTACTACAACACTACCTTGCTGTAATTGATCAATACCGTTTTATGCCATTCATTGTTTTTCTATAAATAAAAAAATTCTTTCTCAGGGACAACATATGAGTCTGACTCGTAAATCCAATACCCCACAAAGCAGCCGTTCAGTACCTAGCTCCCGTTTAATCGGCAGCCTCTCGCGTGGACTTAAGGCTGCAGTGCCAACCATGGATCGCCGTACCTTCTTGAAACGTTCAGGGGTGGGTGTGGGTGCCGGTATTGCTGCTAGCCAATTAAGTTTGGTGCAAAAAGCGGTAGCAGAACCAAGCAAGGCCATGTTGGATGGCAAAGGGAAGATCGAAGTTAAACGCTCTATTTGCACCCACTGCTCAGTGGGTTGTGCGGTTGATGCTACTGTTGAGAATGGTGTATGGGTTCGTCAAGACCCCGTATTTGATTCCCCTATTAACCTAGGTGCTCATTGCGCTAAAGGTGCAGCTCTTCGTGAGCATGGACATGGTGATTTCCGTTTACGTTACCCAATGAAATTGGTGAACGGTAAGTACGAAAGAATTTCTTGGGATCAGGCTTTAACTGAGATTTCTGCGCAGATGAAAGATCTTCGCACCAAGTACAGCCCTGATTCACTGTTCTTCATTGGCTCTTCTAAGCATAACAACGAACAAGCTTATTTATTACGTAAGTGGGTTTCATTCTTTGGAACCAACAATACAGACCATCAGGCACGTATTTGTCACTCCACCACGGTTGCAGGTGTTGCTAATACCTGGGGCTATGGTGCGATGACCAATAGCTATAACGACATGATGAACTCCAAGGCAGCTTTGTACATTGGTTCAAATGCGGCTGAAGCCCATCCAGTGTCCATGCTCAGTCTTTTACATGCTAAAGAAAATGGCTGCAAAGTGATCGTGGTCGACCCACGTTACACCCGTACAGCAGCGAAGTCTGACCAGTATGTCCGGATTCGCTCTGGAACAGATATTCCTTTCTTGTTTGGTGTTCTGTATCACATCTTCAATAACGGCTGGGAAGATAAGAAGTACATCAACGACCGCGTATACGGTATGGATGAGATTCGCAAAGAAGTGATGGAAAAGTGGACACCAGCAAATGTCGAGGCCGCCTGTGGCGTGCCAGAAGCACAGATGTATCAAGTTGCTGAGACCATGGCCAAGAATCGCCCAAGCACTTTAGTTTGGTGTATGGGTCAAACCCAGCACACCATTGGTAATGCCATGGTTCGTGCATCGTGCATCGTGCAATTAGCACTGGGTAATATTGGTAAGTCCGGCGGCGGCGCTAATATTTTCCGCGGTCACGATAACGTGCAAGGCGCAACAGACGTTGGTCCTAATCCCGATTCATTGCCTGGCTACTATGGCCTTGCTGCAGGATCATGGAAGCATTTTGCTAGCGTCTGGGGTGTTGATTATGAGTGGATTAAAGGTCGTTATGCGCCTGACATGATGGAGAAGTCTGGCACGACAGTGTCTCGTTGGGTAGATGCTGTGCTCGAAAAGAGTGACATGATTGATCAGCAAACCAATGTGAAGGGCTTGTTCTTCTGGGGTCATGCACCTAATTCACAAACGCGCGGTCTTGATATGAAGCGTGCGATGGATAAATTAGATCTGCTGGTAGTGGTAGATCCATACCCAAGTGCTACTGCAGCAATGGCAGCAATGCCTCCAGCAGAAGGACATGCGGTTAATAAAAACCGTAATGTTTACTTGTTACCAGCAACAACCCAGTTTGAAACTTCGGGTTCAGCAACAGCTTCAAATCGCTCTTTGCAGTGGCGTGAAAAAGTTATTGATCCATTATTTGAGTCTGTTCCTGACCACGTCCTCATGCAAGCATTTGCTGATCGCCTTGGTTTTGGACAAGAGCTATCTAAAAATTACAAGATGCTGAGCTCTAAGTTTGCTGGCAAGCAGTGGAGAGAACCACAGATTGAAGATATCTTGCGTGAGATTAATCGCTCATGCTGGACGATTGGTTACACCGGTCAAACCCCAGAGCGCCTTAAAGCACATATGCGCATGGTGGGTGTATTTGATCCTAAAACTTTGAAGTCCCGTGGCGGCGTTGATCCAGTCTCTGGCTACGATACTGCTGGTGATTACTATGGTTTGCCTTGGCCTTGCTATGGCACGGCGGCAATCAAGCATCCTGGATCGCCTAACCTCTATGACACTAGTAAGAGCTTGATGGAGGGTGGTGGTAACTTCCGTGCCAACTTTGGTGTCGAGAAAGACGGTAAGAATTTATTGGCTGAAGATGGTTCTTACTCTAAGGGCTCTGCCATTACTACTGGCTACCCAGAGTTTGATCATGTCTTGATGAAGAAATTGGGTTGGTGGGATCAGCTTACCGAAGATGAGAAAAAACTCGCTGAAGGTAAAAACTGGAAGACAGATTTATCCGGTGGTATTCAGCGCGTTGTAATGAAAAATGGCTGCCATCCATTTGGTAATGCGAAGGCAAGAGCAGTGGTCTGGAACTTCCCAGATGCGATTCCAATTCATCGCGAGGCTTTGTACAGCACCAATGAGCCCATGATGCGTAAGTATCCAACTGCAGCCGATCGGAAAAATTTCTGGCGTTTACCAACGTTGTACAAAACAATTCAAGATCAAAACTTGTCTGAGAAGCTATATGAGAAGTTCCCCATCATTCTGACTTCTGGCCGTCTGGTCGAATATGAGGGTGGTGGCGATGAGACTCGTGCGAATCCATGGTTAGCTGAGTTGCAACAAGAAAACTTTGTAGAGATCAACCCCAAAGCAGCACAGGCCCGTGGCATTAAAAACTGGGATTACGTTTGGGTTAAATCACCAACTGGAGCCAAGATTAAGGTGCGTGCATTGGTAACTGAGCGCGTTGATCAGGGAACTGCATTTGTGCCATTCCACTTTGCCGGCTGGTGGCAAGGCGTTGACTTGCGTAAATACTACCCTGAGGGTGCCGCCCCGATTATTCAGGGTGAAGCGGTTAATACTGCAACCACTTATGGTTACGACATGGTGACGATGATGCAAGAAACCAAAACGACCATGTGCCAAATCGAAAAATTTGCCTAAGTTAAAAAATAAAGTCAGGAGAACACAATGGCAAGAATGAAATTTATTTGTGATACCGAGCGTTGTATTGAGTGCAACGGTTGTGTCACTGCCTGTAAGAACGAGAACGAAGTTCCTTGGGGTGTTAATCGTCGTCGTGTAGTGACGGTGAATGACGGGATTATTGGCCAAGAAAAATCTGTCTCCGTAGCTTGTATGCATTGTTCAGATGCCCCTTGTATGGCTGTATGCCCAGTAGATTGCTTCTATCGCACTGACGAAGGTGTGGTCTTGCATGACAAGGACATCTGTATTGGCTGTGGTTATTGCTCATTTGCATGCCCATTTGGCGCACCTCAATTCTTGAGCAAAGGCGCTTTTGGTGTACGTAGCAAGATGGATAAGTGCACATTCTGTAGTGGTGGACCAGAGGCGAACGGCAGTGTGTCTGAGTTTGAGAAGTATGGCCGTAACCGTTTGGCAGAAGGTAAGCTGCCTTTATGTGCCGAGATGTGCTCGACTAAAGCCTTAATTGGTGGTGACAGTGATGTGATTACCGGCATCTTTAATCAGCGAGTTGCTATCCGTGAAAAAAATGGTAAGTACCCTGGTGCTAAAGCTTTTGGTTGGTCTACGGCTTATGGTGGTCCAGATACTCCTATGCCAAGCGCAACGCCTGCAGACAAAATTCCAGGAGTCAAATAATGAAATTTAATTTCAAAACTTTTGGATTATTTTTGGTGACAGGATTGCTTTTGGTGGCTTGCTCTGAACCCCCTGAGATTGCTGCTAAGGCTGCCAAACGTCCTGATGTTGCTCCATATATGGGCGCTGACAGTGGCTTCGTCACAAAAGGCTGGATTCCTGGCAATGCAGTGAGTTGGACCGAGGCGATTAACAAGCGCACTCAGGGTCAAAACGAATACAGTCGCGTTAAGTGATCAACTAAACAACAATAAATAAAACGAAAACGTTTAAGGACATGTGTATGAATCGATCATTCTCTAAAGTTATGCGCACTTTGGTAGTGGCTGCAGGCTTGTCGCTTACCCTGGCAAGTGGAATCAGTTTTGCAGAGCGCACCCCCTTGGTGCCACTTCCATCTCCTAGTGGAGTAGATCATCCTTTATATGTACCAGCGAATCCGAGTAATTTGTCCAAGGGAGATCAAGCGCAATCACAACCTGCTGATTCATCTATTTTTACTGCGCCTAATAGTGATCCAGAAAACTACGTCAGTATTCCTGATAGGCAAGCTGGCGTATTGATTCAGAGATCAGGCCAGCAATGGCGCTTGATTCGCAATGGCATTATCACTGTATACGGTGGCTGGTTATTAGCACTTGCTTTTTTTGGCGTCGTTGCAATGTATACCTTCAAAGGTTCCATTAAGTTGCACGAGCCTCTTTCAGGAGTAAAGGTCAAGCGTTTCAATGGCTTTGATCGTCTAGTCCACTGGGTGATGGCTGGAAGCTTTTTAGCACTCGCATTTACTGGTTTGATGATCCTGTATGGCAAGTACTTTGCCCTACCTCTGATGGATGGTCTTACTTATGGCTCCCTCTTGATGGTTTGCAAAAATATTCATAACTTTACTGGCCCCTTATTCACTCTTTGTATTGTCATATTCTTCCTCCTGTTTGTTCGTAAGAATATTTTTGGCGAGGGAGATATCGCTTGGCTTTTATCTTTCGGTGGAATCTTTTCCGGCAAACATATTCCAGCAGGCTTTTTTAATTTCGGTGAGAAGGTCTGGTTTTGGTTTGGTATGACCTTATTGGGCTTAGTGATTTCAGGATCTGGTTTTGTGCTTGATATGATCGTGCCTTTCATGCAAATCGAATATCTACGCGGCACGATGCAGATTGCTAACATCATTCATAGCTCGGCAGCGCTTTTAATGACAGCTATGGCAATGGGTCATATTTATATCGGTACGATTGGCATGCAAGGCTCAATTGATGGTATGAAGACTGGCTATGTAGATGCTACCTGGGCTAAAGAGCATCACGAGATTTGGTACAACAAGATTAATAAATAAGGACGAAGCCATGAAAAAAATCATTGCTTTTACATTCTGCACATTTGCTAGTGTTGCTGCATTTGCAGCCATTCCACCTTTATCGCCAGAAGCCCAAGAAATTGCAAACTTGGCTAAAGCAAAGGCAGCGTATGGAGATAAGGTTGGCGCCTATCAGTTATGTCAATCTCAAAACCGTGTGGCCGATCGCTTCAAAGTTGCTGGTACGCCAGCTCCAGCGGCTTGTGTAGCACCACCCCCATTTGTACCCCCTGTCGCTGCAGCACCAGTAGCAAAGTAACTAATCCGCTAATAGCTCTTGATGCAGGTAGCGTTTAGCTGCCTGTGTTTGAGGGTTGGAAAAGAAGGGACCTACGGGTCCTTTTTCTTTGATCTCGCCATCATCAATAAAGAGGATGTATTGAGCAATTCTTTGTACTTGTGCAAGTTGATGTGAAGAGAAAATTAGTTCAAATCCTTGATCTCTAAATTGACGCATCATGCCCTCAACTTGCTCGGTAGTATTGGGATCTAAGTTTGCAGTAGGTTCATCTAGCAGGACGATATTGGGTTTTTGCAGTATTGCCCTACCCAAGCAAAGCTTTTGTCTTTCTCCTGCAGATAACTTGTGCGCAGGGCTATCGGCTAGTCGAATTAAATCAGTCTGCTCAAGAAAGGTATTGATCTGCTTAGTGGTGATGCTGGCATCGGCATCCATCACCATGCTAAGGTTGGCACGGGCTGACGCTTTAATCAGCGGTGTGTGATGCAAAACAAGCGCGGTCTTTATGGGTGCAAATGAATAGGTAATCACGCCTGAGTCTGGGGTAATTAAGCCAGCCAACAGCTTGAGCAAGGTTGTTTTGCCTGCCCCATTAGGTCCAATACAGGCGGTAATACGATCGGCTGGAATGATTGCATGAGGAATATTCAGAATGGTTCTGCCGTCGCTCTTTACCAGCACCTCTTTGAGCTCAATGAACTTACCAAATGATTCAGTTTGATTAACCATAGCGGCGTTCCGCGATTTGACGAACTGCGAAAGTAAAGAGATTGGCTAGTAAGACAATGAACAGCAGAATCATCCCGAGCGCTAAGGCAAGAGGCAAGTCTCCTTTACTAGTCTCCAGGGCAATAGCTGTAGTCATGGTGCGGGTAGAGCGGTCAATATTTCCACCCACGATCATGACTGCGCCAACTTCCGAAATCGCTCTTGCCAATCCAGCCAAAATGGCGATGCTCAATGAGAAGCGACAATCCCAAACTAGCCACTTCAGATAGGATAGGCGGGGCAGATGAAGGGCTAAGAACGAGTCCCTGTGAATGCGCCAAGAATCTTCCAAGATTTGCCTGCTAAGGGCAGCTATTAAAGGGGTTGTCAGCAGTATTTGGGCAAGGGTCATACCTTTGGTGGTAAAGAGCCATCCCCAAGAGCCTAGAGGCCCTGTGCGCGAGAGGAGAAGGTACACAACTACACCAACGATCACAGTTGGCACCCCCATCAAGGTATTTAAGGTGATGATGATCCCTTTTTTACACTTAAACTCTTCGGTTGCCAAGAGAGCCCCTAGCGGGAGCCCCATTAAGGTTCCAAAGAATAGGGCGGTCAGGCTAACCTGTAGGGACACTAAAACGATCCCCACCACGCCGCCATCTAAATGGGCTAGAAGTGAGAGGGCGTCTTGAAAGGCTATAAGCATGCGCTCGATTCTATCAAGGGGATGGCAAAATGGGTCTAATGCAACTAAATCTTTACATTTTTACCCATGGCTGAGGTTATTTGTCTCTGCAATGAGGTCTGGGATCTCGATTTACGCGAGTACCTTGATGCGCACCCTATTAGCTCCATTGAGGAGTTACGGGAACAGGCCTCCATTTGTAATAAGTGCATGCAATGCCAGGAATTGGTTGAAGGCGAGATTTATCAGGCGCGGATCAGACGCCAGCAAGTACAAGGATAGTTGATGTCCTTAAATAAGTTAGGTCGCTTCAGTGTCATGACGATAAATGTCCATAAAGGTTTATCACCTTTACATCGCCAATCGACCATCTATCAATTACGCCAAAAGATGAGATTGCATCATCCTGATTTACTTTTTTTACAGGAACTGCAGCAAGAGCACCGCGGCAGAGTAAGAAGGTTTGGTCAATGGCCAGTCACTGAATTAACCCATTTTTTATCAGAAGATTTTTGGCATCATTCACACTACGGAAAAAATGTTGAGTATCCCGATGGACATCATGGTAATGCCATACTGTCAAAGCATCCTTTACTAAAGGGCGGTAATTACGATATCTCAGCATATCGATTTGAGAAGCGCGGTTTATTGCACAGTGTGACCTATGTTGAAGATTATGCTAAACCTATTCACTGTTTTTGTGTACATCTGGCTTTATTTGAAGGGGGTCGGGAACGTCAATTAGGAGAAATTATTCGCTATATAAATGAATTAGCCGCCAATAGTCCAGTGATTGTGGCGGGCGACTTTAATGATTGGCGTAATCGTATTAGTGCTCCTATGAAAGAGGCAGGGTTTAGTGAAGTATTCGAGGTGTTGACTGGATCACCAGCCAAAACTTTTCCAAGTGTGAGGCCTATGCTTCCTATGGATAGGATTTATGTACGAGGATTAAAAATTCACTCTGTCGATATCTTGCATGAATGGCTTAAATTGTCTGATCACTTAGGCATTAGCGCGGAACTGGAACTAATATGAATTTACTAGCCTTCTTTCTAGACGAATTTTTTAATTTCAATTTAGCTTGGCTGACCCCGGTTCATGCTGCGATTGTTATTTCATTTTTTATTCGCCTAATTTGGGAGAGAAGACCTGTAGCCGTTGCTTTTGCGTGGCTCTTAATCGTTATTTTATTACCGCTCATCGGGATTACCTTGTATGTCTTGATTGGTGAGCGCCCTGTGGGGCGAGGTCTGATGTTAAAAATCGATCGCATGAGTAAAAACTATATTGAGATTACTGACAATATGCGCCAGAGATTTCAGGATGATCGCAAGCAGATTCCTTTGGAGGGGAGGGCTTTAAGTCTCTTGGCAGAATCAAAAAATGGCTCACCTGCTGTCGCAGGTAACCAGATTGAATTATTTACTGATTCCTTAGAGATATTGCAAAAGTTCATTGATGCAATTAATGAAGCTAAAAATAGTTTGCATCTTGAGTTTTATATTTGGGCTTTAGGTGGTGACGCTGATCGGGTAGGGGAGGCTCTCATTGTGGCCTCTAAACGTGGCGTTGTATGTCGCGTCCTGGTGGATTCATTGGGAAGTAAAGATTGGCTTAAATCAAATTGGCCAGCCCGTTTTAGAAACGCAGGGATTCAAGTTACTGAAGCACTACCGATTCAAATTGGCAGATTTCAGTTTCGGCGCGCTGATTTACGTCTGCATAGAAAAATCTTTGTGATTGACGGCGCCGTTGCATGGACAGGCAGTATGAATCTAGTCGATCCACGTACCTTTAAGCAAGATTCTGGGGTGGGTGAATGGGTGGATGCACTGGTGAGAATTGAGGGGCCAGTAGTTTCTCAATTTGACCTCACCTTTCTTTTTGATTGGAGTGTTGCAACTACTCGTGTCACTCAATTTAATGATCCCGACCCCGAAATCACAGCTCGAGCTGGGGGAGTATTGGCTCAAGAATTCGCATCAGGTCCTGTTTATCGGGATGATATTCTATATCAGGTATTACTCTCGGCCATCATGGATGCCCGTGAAGAACTCACTATTACGACGCCTTATTTTGGTCCTGATGATGGTTTGATTCAAGCCTTATTGGCGGCGTCAGGTAGAGGTGTCAAGGTGACTTTAATCGTACCCAAGAGAAATGATTCCACCTTGGTTGCTTGGAGTAGCCGCAGTTTCTATGGCGACCTCTTAAGTGCGGGTGTGATTATTGCAGAATTCCACGGTGGTCTATTGCACACTAAGAGCATGTTGATTGATAAACGTATTGCTATCTTTGGCTCGGTAAATTTTGATCAGCGCAGCTTGCGTTTGAACTTCGAGATTAGCTTGATTGTGTACAACACAGACTTTTGTGCAAAACTTCAAGAGCTCATTAATTCCTACTTGGCGCGATCCGATATGGTTAGTCTTGAAGCTTGGGAGAAGCAACCGCGGTGGCGCATTTTGCTAGAAAATGCAGCGCACTTAGCATCGCCACTACTTTAGATTGCTTTACTACTAGCCATCCCTTGGATTTGCTCTTCACTAAGCCCAATCTCAGAGAGGATTTGGTGGGTATGCTCTCCGACTGCTGGTATGGGGTCCATTCGGTAGTCATAACTATCGTTGATGCCCGGTGGTAGTAGGGCGGGGATAGGGCCTGCAGGTGTATCCACATCAACCCAACGATGACGTGCTTTTAGCTGATCATGTTGCCAAAGCCCAGCCATATCATTCAGGCGTGCATTGGCAATTTGTGCTTTGTCTAATTTTGCGATTACTTGCTCAGTAGTGAGTTTGCTAAAACAAGCATCAATAACTGCCAGAAGCTCTTCACGCTTTTCATTACGCTTAAAGTTCCCATCAAAGCGTTCATCTTTTCCTAGGGCGACATTATCTAAAACGAGTTCGCAAAAGAGAACCCATTCTCGTTCATTTTGCAGGCCAAGCATGATAGTGCCGCCATCGCCAGCCTTGAATGGACCATAGGGGTAGATGGTGGCATGAGATGCTCCATTTCTGGGGGGTGGTTCAGCACCATCAAAAGCGTAATACATTGGAAAACTCATCCATTCGCCTAGTGATTCCAGCATGGAAATATCAATCACTGAGCCTTTACCCGTTTTCCCTCTTTGCAAAAGAGCAGCAAGAATATTGCTGTATGCATACATGCCTGCAGCAATGTCAGCAATCGAGTTACCTGCTTTGCTGGGGGATTGGGGAGTACCAGTGACTGACAAAAATCCTGCTTCACTCTGAATCAGTAAATCGTATGCTTTTTTATCGCGGTAAGGACCATCATTTCCGTAGCCAGAGATATCACACAGAATCAGTTTTGGATTATCTTTTTGCAAGGCTTCTGCTGTAAGACCCATACGAGCTGCCGCACCGGGAGCCAAGTTTTGTACTAAGACATCAGCTGTCTTCAGTAAAGTTTTCAGCGCAGCCAATGCAGTCGGTTGTTTTAGGTCTAATGTCAAACTTTCCTTAGAGCGATTCACCCAGACAAAATGAGAACACAAGCCTTTGACTTGTTTATCGTAGGCTCTTGCAAAGTCACCAGCGCCAGGGCGTTCAACCTTAATAACGCGCGCCCCCAAGTCAGCGAGTTGGCGGGTGCAAAAGGGAGCGGCAATGGCGTGCTCTAAGGAAACAACGGTAATACCATCAAGCGGACGTACTTGTATTGAGGTCATATCTGAGTTTCTCTTAAAACGATCTTGGTAAACCAAGAATATGTTCTGCGATATAGGAGTAAATCAAGTTAGTGGAGATTGGTGCCACCTGATAAAGACGGGTTTCTCTAAATTTTCGTTCGACATCGTATTCGTTAGCAAAACCAAAACCACCATGTGTTTGTAAACAAACATTCGCAGCCTCCCACGAGGCTTTCGCGGCAAGATACTTAGCCATATTGGCTTCAGCACCGCAAGGCTGTTGATTATCAAAGAGCTCACAGGCTTTAAAGCGCATGAGATTAGCTGCTTCGGTTTCGATAAAAGCATCTGCAATTGGAAATTGGATGCCTTGGTTTTTACCAATTGGACGATCAAACACCACACGATCATTTGCATAGCGTCGTGCACGGTCTACAAACCAATAAGCATCGCCAATACATTCGGCTGCGATGAGAACACGCTCTGCATTAAGGCCATCCAAGATGTATTTAAAGCCTAAACCTTCTTGGCCGATGAGGTTCTCAGCAGGAATTTCTAAGTTGTCGAAAAAAACTTCATTCGTCTCGTGATTCACCATATTGGCAATAGGAGAAATCTCCATGCCCTTACCAAGAGAGTCTTTTAGGTTGACGATAAAGATCGACATGCCTTCCGATTTTTTCTTTACTTCAGCAAGTGGGGTAGTACGTGCCAGAAGAATCATGAGGTCAGAATGCTGAATGCGTGAGATCCAAACCTTTTGACCATTGACAACGTATTTGTCACCTTTTTTCACAGCAGTGGTTTTTAGTTTAGTGGTATCTGTTCCAGTAGTTGGTTCGGTCACTGCCATCGTTTGCAGTCTTAATCCACCGGTAGCAATCTTCGGTAAATAAAACTGCTTCTGTTCATCTGAGCCATGGCGTAGTAAAGTGCCCATGTTGTACATCTGACCATGACATGATCCAGCGTTACCGCCAGAGAAGTTAATCTCTTCCATAATGACTGAGGCTTCAGCAAGACCTAAACCAGAACCACCATATTCTTCTGGAATCAAAGCAGCTAACCAGCCCGCTTGTGCCATAGCATCCACAAAAGTTTCAGGATAGGCGCGCTCGTGATCCACTTTTTGCCAATAAGCGGAGTCAAAACTGCTGCACAGGTCACGTAAGGCCTCGCGCATATCCTGATATTGATCTGGTTTTGGAATGGGCTGGTTCATTAGGGTCTCTATTGTTATGATTTAAAGCATATGACGGGTTATTGGGCATAGTTTAAGCAAGTTTTGAAAATCCGTGAAAATAGCGTATTAAGATAAAAAATTAAACATGAGACTTTGAAAAGAATATGGATTTAAAGCCCAAGCAGATACTTTCAGGAATCAAAGTTTTAGAACTAGGGCAATTGATTGCCGGGCCTTTTGCGTCTAAAACCCTAGCCGATTTTGGTGCTGAAATCATTAAGGTCGAATCCCCGGGTGAGGGTGATCCTTTACGTAAATGGCGCCTGCTTCATCAGGGTACCTCTGTATGGTGGCAAGCCCACTCGCGTAATAAGCAATCGATTTGCTTAGATTTGCGTGTCAAGGAAGGGCAAGAAATTGCCCGTCGCTTGGCGCTTGAGGCTGATGTTGTGATTGAGAATTTTCGTCCAGGCACTTTAGAAAAATGGGGTTTGGGTTGGGAGGCATTACATCAGGCCAACCCTAAGTTGATCATGTTGCGGATTTCTGGTTATGGGCAAGATGGTCCAAAACGGGATGAGCCAGGTTTTGCAGCGATTGGCGAAGCCATGGCGGGTCTTCGTTACATCACTGGCCACCCTAATGAGGTGCCTGTAAGAGCGGGCGTATCACTAGGTGACACTGTCGCAGGTTTACATGGTGCCCTAGGTGTCTTGCTTGCCTTGTACGAGCGTGATGCACGTGGTGGCGAAGGGCAAATGATTGATGTTGCTCTTTATGAGTCCATCTTTAACCTAACCGAAAGCTTGTTGCCTGAGTACTCTGTCTTTGGGGTTATTCGTCAGCCGGCTGGGGGCGCTTTACCCGGTATCGCTCCATCAAATGCTTACCGCTGTGGTGATGGTCAGTTTGTCCTAATTGCTGGCAACGGAGATTCCATCTTTAAGCGCTTAATGACTTTAATTGGCCGGCCTGATTTGGGTGATGATCCAAGTCTGGCGCAGAACGATGGACGAGCAAAGCGAGTGATAGAAATTGATGCGGTTATCAATACATGGACTGCTACGCTGGGATTAGATGAGGTGTTACAAGGTTTGCTTCAAGCGCAAGTGCCTTCTGGAAAAATCTACACTGCTAAGGATATCGCTGAAGATCCACATTACCGGGCGCGTGGTGTAATCGCAAGCGTAGAGAGTGCTGATGGTTTAAGGGTGGAAGTCCCCGGAATTATTCCGAAGCTCTCAAAAAATCCTGGCGCTATTCGTCATCGGGCTCCGACTCTAGGCGAGCACACTGATCAGATTATGAAATCTGCCGGTTTAACTGCAGAACAAATCGCCATACTGAAGAAATCCGGGGTTCTTGCTTAATGGAGCAAATGTTCGAGCATTTCTTTGGATGGTTTGGTATGCCATCCATTGGTTTACCAGCAGTCTTTATTAGTGCTTTTATTTCTGCGACTCTATTGCCCATTGGGTCAGAGCCAATTCTGTTTGGTTACATCACAGTCAACCCCCAACTTTATTGGGTGGCTATTGGTATTGCCACGATTGGTAATACTTTGGGGGGCATGTTTGACTGGTGGCTGGGTATGCTTGCTCACAATAAGCTTGAGTCACTTAAAGGACCTAAAAATGGTCGCGTGAAGGCATGGCTTGAACGGCACGGTCCCAAAGTGCTGCTTTTATCATGGCTACCTGGGCTTGGTGATCCTTTGTGCTTAGCTGCTGGATGGTTGCGCCTTGCATGGCAACCCTGTTTAATCTATATGTTTTTTGGCAAGCTACTGCGTTACCTCACCATGACATGGTTGCTGACCCTGGTGCCTGATAGTGTTTGGCACCAGTTAGGTCATTGGCTCCATCTGATTTAAACAGCACAATATTTCTGTTGAATTTCATCATTCTCTAATAGATTTTGGGCGGTGTCGTGAAACACAATCTCGCCTTGATCCAAGATATAAGCCCTATCTGAAATCTTTAGTGCCTGTTGGACATTTTGTTCAACCAGCAAGATCGTGAGACCTTGTTGTTTGAGTTTTAAAAAGAGCTCAAACATTTCCTCTACCAAGACAGGCATGATGCCTTCTGATGGTTCATCCAGCAAAATAACCTTTGGTTTACCAATCATCGCTCTGGCAATGGCGAGCATTTGTTGCTCACCACCAGACATTGAAGTGCCATCTTGATCGAGGCGCTCTTTAAGGCGAGGGAAGATCTCAGCTATTTCGTCAACCATGGCGCTAATATCCCCGCGATTCTTTTTGGCGATCACCCCTAGCTCTAGATTTTCCTTGACCGTCAAGCCAGGGACAATACGACGATCTTCTGGAACATAGGCTAAACCTAGGTGATAGCGCTCATGTGCAGCGAGATCTAAGAAAGAAGTGCCGTCTATAAAGGCGCTACCTTGACGTTTAGTGAGGAGTCCCATGAGTGAGCGAAGGGTAGTTGTTTTACCAGCACCATTGCGACCCATGAGCGTCACAATCTCCCCTTTATTCACTTCAAGCGATACACCTTGCAGGACATGGCTTCTGTCATACCAGGCATTTAAATTGTCTACTCGTAACATATTTAACCTTAATTCCTCAATCTCTTTAGCCTTGGCCAAGGTAGACGCGACGGACTTCCGCATTACTCTGAATTTCTTCAGGAGTTCCTTCTGCCAGAAACTCGCCGTGGTGAAGAACAATAATGCGCTTACAAAGCCCCATGATGAGTTTCATCTTGTGCTCAACCAAGATCACCGTTCTCTCGCTCGCTAGAGTACGAATCAGATCCATCATGACCATCGTCTCTTCGGGGGACATTCCTGCAGTGGGCTCATCTAGCAACAATAGACTGGGATTGCAGGCCAAGGCCATCGCAATTTCTAGTGCGCGCTGCTGGCCATGAGCTAGGTCACCCGTTGTTTTATTACATAAGTGTTCTAGATTTACTCTGCGCAAGAGTTGATCGGCTAGTTCAATGGGTTTCTGATAGTTTTGCGCATTACTCAGGAAGTTATAGCGTGAAGTTTCCATTTGTGCGGCGACACGAACATTTTCATGAACTGAAAGTTGTTTGAAAACATTGGTAATCTGAAAACTTTTAGAGATACCAATGCGAGCAAATTCATGTTGTGGAATACCGGTGATGTCTTTACCATTAAACAGAATTTGTCCGCTAGAGGGTGGAAATGCGCCACTCAGCACATTAAAGAATGTGCTTTTTCCTGCGCCATTGGGGCCGATGATGGCAGTAATAGTGCCAGGCATAAAGCGTGTCGAAACATTCTGCAATGCCTTGAATTTGCCGAAGTTCTTGCCGATATTTCGTGCTTCGAGAATGGGGATTTGAGCCATGCTGTCCATCTTATTGGGCATCCTGATTAATGTGTAGCTTGCTCAGAATAGTTCCCCAAATACCTTTTGGGAAAAACAGTACAAAGAACATAAAGACTAGGCCAATCACTGCCATCCAATGTCTGGTGAAGGTGGTGACAACATCCTCTAAATAGAGCATCACTGCAGCGCCAATAAATGGTCCGAAGAAAGTACTCATACCACCTAAGATACTCATCATGACTGCCTGACCTGATTGAAGGTAGTGAAGCGAGTCAATGGGTACGATAGATAAATGCAGTGCACGTAATGAGCCAGCTAAGCCACAAATAGCTGCCGATAAAATGAATACAAGTAATTTAGTTTTAGTGACATCAAAGCCACAAGCAGCTGCACGCTTTTCATTTTCACGAATGGCTTCCATGACTGCCCCAAGTGGCGAATTCAGAATCCGAGAAATCAGCCATAGTGCGATCGCTACAAAGAAGAGAACGATGTAGTACTTGACCAGGGGGTTGAGAAAATCAACGGGTATGCCGAAGATATTAAAAGTGTCAACCTTGACACCACGCAAACCATTTTCACCACCAGTCAAACTTTCTGCCTTGTAGAAGATGTAGTAAACGATTTGACCAAGGGCCAGCGTCACCATTGAGAAATAAATGCCACGTGTGCGAATTGCTAAGAAACCCATAATGAGTCCACCAATAGCGGCACCCACCACTCCAATCAAAATGGCGGCACCCCAGGGTAGCGAGTAATGAACAATGCTGATCCCGGTGAGATAGCTACCAATGCCTAAAAATGCAGCATGCCCAAACGAGAGTAGGCCCATATAACCAAAGAGCAAGTTAAAGCCCATGGCAAATAAACCAAAGATCAGAATATTAATGGCCAATGCTTCATAAGGCATGAAGAAGGGGAAAACCATTAAAAATAAAATACTGGCGTATAAGCGGTGGCGAGCAAGGAATTGAAAAAAGGCGTTCATCATTTGTCTAGGGCCTTAACCCATTGCCCCTGCTTTGCCAAATAAACCCTGGGGTCGAATGAGCAGGACAACTGCCATGAGGACGAAGATCGAAAGCTCGGCAAGATCTGGAAAGAATAGTGAAGTCATGCTGTAGACCACGCCAACCAAAAGGCCCGCAACTACTGCACCAGCGGGTGAGCCCATGCCACCCACTACCGTGACAACAAAAGATTCCGCCAGAATCGGAATGCCCATCTCAGGATTAACTGAACGGGTTGGCGATGCCAAGATACCCGAGAGGCCTGCAATTGCACATCCCATACCAAAGACCAAGAGCCATACTTTAGCAATATCCACACCTAAGACTTTGACGATTTCTTGATCAGCAGCGCCAGCTTTAATGATGAGTCCATAACGCGTCTTTTGAATAAATAGCCAGACTGCAAAAATAATGCATGCCGTGGCAGCAATCAGAAATAAACGATATTTAGGGAAGGTGCCAATACCAACATCCATAGTGCCACCTAAACCCTCTGGCGTAATGGAAGGAAGGCCTTCGATACCAAAACTGACCCGCATCGCTTCAATGAGAACATAGGAAAGACCGAAGGTGAGTAATAGTGGATAGTCAATACCGCGACCATAAAGAGGGCGCACTAAGAAACGTTCCGTTACTAGGCCTAGTGCACCGGTAGCCAGTGGAGTCAGGATGAGACTAAACCAAAAATTACCAGTAATACCTAAGAAGTAGACACCCAGAAATGCGCCGACCATAAAAAATGCGCCATGGGCAAAGTTGACTACATTGAGCATGCCAAAGATCAGACATAAGCCAAGAGCAAGTAGTGCATAGATGCTACCCAAGGCTATGCCTGTGAGCAGCTGCATGCATAAAAGTTCAAACGAAAGTCCGGTCATAGAGGTACTCAGAAAAACTCCCCTTAGACCAAGGTCTTCAGGGGAGTGACTCAGGGCTAATCACATGATCAACCCTGAAATTTCAGGATTAGGCTTTGTGGCCTAATTCTGCGCAACTGCGCATGTTTTTCTCGGTAGTTGGCTCAATCGTCAAAATCTTAAAGACATCGTACTTGTCTTTCATATCTTTGGATTTGGACTCTACGATGATGACAGACTGCACAGCTTGGTGGTCGCACTTGCGATAGTATTCCGGACCCTTGTACCAGTCGTACTTGAGGTTCTCCATCGCAGAAATCACTTTCATAGTATCTGTAGATTTGGCAATCTTAATGGAAGCGAGCACGCTTTTAATCCCAGCATAGCCTAAGGCACCATAGTCTGATGGGACTGAACCGTTATACATTTTTCGGAAAGCATCATTAAATACTTTGGCACTCGGAATCCGATCTTCTAGCCCCCAGTAATAAGAGGTGCCACCCAGAATGCCTTCAAAGGCTTCGGGGCCACCAGCAAGACGTGAGGTGTAGAGCAGTACAGGGGCAACGATCTTCATATTCGCTTTGAGGCCGAAGTCAGTACATTGCTTGGCAGCATTAACAAGATCACGACCAAAATTACAGAGCACCAAAATGTCAGGGTTCAAAGCCTTAATACGTGGCAAGAAGGCTGAATAGTCAGAAGCACCTAGTGGATGGCGAATATCTGCCAAAGTAGTAGCACCCATTTCTTTACCAACGCGTTCAAACGCACGAACCATCTCATGCCCATATGCGTAGTCAGCGGTTAAGAAGACAATCTTTTTACCGAAGCGCGGAATACTATAGCGCGCAACAGCACCAGCAGTCATTGTCGGATTGAGGGCCTCGTGGAAAGTATAGATGCTCCAGTCCTTGACTTCATTGATAGCATCAGATTGGCTGATGGAATTAAATAGAACCTTACGCTCTTTACAAACAGCATTGATTGAGAGTTGGGTTGCAGCTGAGAGCGAACCAACAACATAATTTACCTTGTCTTTTTCAATCAACTCAAGGGTCCGGGTAGCCGCTTCACCGGGATTGAGTTTGTCATCGCGTACTAATAACTCTGCTTTGCGACCATTAAAGCCACCGGCATCGTTAAATTCTTTGATGGCTAGTTCAGCAGCTTTTACTTGATCTTGGGCTTCAGCTGAGAAGGCGCCAGTGAGCGGAGTCGGAAAACCAATTTTGATGGTATCGGCTTGGGCGCTTGCACCATTCATCCAGAGTGGTGTGCTTGCTGCAGCCGCTCCTCCAATGAGAATTTTTCTTCTTGTCTGATTCGTTACTTTTTGTTTCATGGTATCTCCTCCATATAAAACAGTTAATAAATCTGATACTTTTAGTTGTTTTGTAAATCTTAACTGAATGCCCAAATTAATGTGTAGTCACAGGAACAGCCTTTCCTTGGGCCAGCAGGGCGCTGATATCGACAGCAGTTTCTGCCATGACAGTATCGGCATTCCTTTTAAGGGTAGTGCTATCTCCATTACCTTTAGCGCCTTGAGCTTGCATATAGCGCCCCAAGTATTGCGCTCTGGCAACCACTTGCTGACCTAGTTGCAATCTTTCTTCGCTATAGGCTGCCAGCGCTTCAGGAGTGGCGCCTAGATTATTGATATGTTGAGCTATAGCCATTGCTTCATCACCAGCTTTAGTAACACCCATGCCTACGTGCGGGCGCCCAACAAAAGCAGCATCACCCATCAATGCGATTCGACCAAAAACAATTTGCTCTGATAACAGGTCATAAATAGGTTGTAAGAAAGGACTAGCTGTTTTTTCTAAGATTTCTGCAAATTGAGGGGCCAAAATATCGCGCGCTGTTTTACGAACGTCAGCAATATTCTTCCAGGAAACCTTAAGTGGTGGGATGCCAGTAGGGTAGTAATGCCCATCCGCATCCGTGAGCAAATTGATTAACTCTTGATCTTCGTTTGCGGGTCTGTACCAGACAAAGTTATAGCGTCGTTTTCCAGGGCGTGTATCGTTGCCTGAACCAGCCACAGGGTAGCCGAGCATCTGCTCGCCATTAGGGAGGCAGAAGCCAAAATTATTAAATAAGGTATTTAAGGTATTACTCGAAAGATAGGCTTCATCGCATACGCCACGCCATGCAACATATCCCGCATACTCCGGATGAATAGTTGGCGCCAGTTGAGCGCGAATGGCTGATCGAATGCCATCAGAAGCAATTAGTAACTCTGCTTCATACTTGCTACCATCTTCGCAACTGACTTGGACGGAGCTACTGTCTTGAGTAACCGTTTTTACAGCCTTGCCTTGCAGGTAGCGTTCGACTGGAAAGCACTCCTTAAGCAGTTGATACAGTCTGCTCCAAGAGGTCAAAATTTGGGGAATCTCCATTTCGCCAATAGTTGAACCATCTTTATCTAAGGTAACGCGTTTAGTAACAGGGACCCCCAGAGTTGCATCAACGATTGCACCAGCCTGCCGTAGGGCAACAGCAAGGGCATCATGGGTAATGATCCCTGCACCCCGGCCATCTAATGAGCCAAGTGCTTTTTCAAGCAGGGTGACATCGTGACCCTGACGCAGCAACATATTGGCAACAAACAAGCCACCGAGAGAGCCGCCAACTATGAGAATTTTTGCCATATCTTTTTATGTGTTCTTTGCATCGAGAGCTGCTTTTTCTGCAGCAGGATAGTTCAGTTCAATCACTATGCCATTGGGATCATCTAAAAATATTTGATGGAGTTTTAGGACTGGCACGGTACGTTCCCGATAAGGAACTTTCAGAGTCTTTAGTAATTGAATCTTATCTTCCAGACCTTTTGCAAAAAAAGCGATATGGTCAATAGCACCAGAGCCTTGCAGCGAAGTGGTAGCGCGATCGCCTAAGTATTTTTTCAAACCATCAGGATCATTTTTATCGATAGCAATTAAGTGCAGCACTGCATTAGACCAGTCACTTTCATCTCCGTTATATAACCAAACACCAGGAAATGGAAATTCTGGACGAGGTCCAATGGTCAGTCCAAGAACTTTATTAAAGAAGGTAGTGGTCTTCTCAATTTCTAAACTCCGAATTGAAAAGTGGTTGAGGCTTAAGTTCGACATGATGGCTTTCTACTTGTTAAATAAGGATTTTGCAGAATGGAGATAGGAACTGATCCGATCTCGAATAATTTCTTGTTCGGCATGCGGGCTACTAGCATCATAAATAGCCTGGCCATAGATCCAGCGGCGAATACCGATATAAAAGATCCCGCCGTGCAATCCCATTAAGTGCTCTAACTCCCGATGGCTGGGCTTAGAACGGTTATTCCGATTACAATATTTGCGAGTTTCTCGAATTAATCTTGGCAGTAAACGTGAGCGCAACATTTCAAAGAAGCGGTCACTAATAGAGTGATCACTCAAGCCCGAAAAAATCAAGATACGCACTAGGTCATAGGTTAAGACGGTGCCAGAATAGTCAAGATAAAATGCATTCAGTTTTTCTTCTGGAGAAAGATTGTTGTCATCAAGCAAATCTTCCCATTCAGGTTTCCAGCGCGACTCGAACACATCTTCGTAAACTTGTTTGATTAAGGCATCTTTTGTTGGAAAGTAGTGATAGAGCAGGGTATGGGTAATGCCCAGTTCTTTGGTGAGGTTGCGTAATTGACCATCTAAGCCATGAGTAGCAAAAAATTGAATGGCCCCATTGACTATTTGCCGTCTGCGATCAACTGTATTCATGCGGCGACGAATAGGCGCAACTAGACCAGCAACTTTATTTGCTTTACGAGGGCTTGGAATGCTGTCTTGAGTGAAGCGCATGAAGATCAGGGTTTATCCGAAGTTGGGCTTATTGACCAAAAGTTAAATAATGGTACATTGTTGAACAGTTGGTCAATAAGACTCTATTCGTACAAACCCCAAGGAGAAGTAATGGAACTAAATGGCGAGCAATTAATAGCCGCTCCAATCCCTGAAGTATGGAAGGGATTGAACGATATTGATATTCTTGCAAAGTCCATTCCAGGGTGCGAGGAGATTAATCGCGTTACTCCAGAAGAAATCCATGCCAAGGTGATGTTTAAGATTGGCCCAGTAAGAGCCCGTTTTGCTGGCAAGTTATTACTGAGCGATATTGTCCCGGATGCCTCTTGTTCCATGGCGTTTGAAGGTTCTGGCGGCGCAGCAGGATTTGCGAAGGGTAAATCTCGGGTTGAGCTGAAGCCTGCTGATGGCGGCACCTTGGTTTGCTACACCACCGAAGCTTCTATTGGCGGTAAGTTAGGTCAAATTGGCGGGCGTTTAATTAGCGCATCTGCAAAGAAAATTGCCGATGATTTTTTCCAAAGGTTTGCAGCTGAATTGGGCGGTGAAATCATCCCATTAGAGGATGCCCCTGCTGAAGAATGATGGTCAATAAATAGTGAAGAGCTAAAAAGCAAAAAACCACAAGGCTAAATAACTAAAAAGCCTTGCTGAGATAAAAGTGGTGGAGGAGATAATATGAAAGCAGCAGCATTTGATTATGTAAAGCCAGCGTCCTTAACAGAGGCATTAAGGCTGCTTGCCGAGGCAGGCGAGGAAGCACGTTTGATCGCTGGTGGACAGACTCTGTTAGCTACTTTAAATATGCGCCTATCAGAACCCAGTGTTTTGATTGACATCACTAACTTAAGTGAACTCAAAGGTATTCAACTAAACGGCAAGCAATTGCGTATCGGTGCCTTAGTGACTCACACTGAAATTGAAGAGTCTGATTTAATTACCAAGCATGCTCCTTTATTGAAAGCTGCTGCTCCCCATATTGCACACCGTGCCATCCGTAACTTGGGAACTTGGGGCGGCTCACTGGCATATGGAGATCCAGCTGCAGAATGGCCTGCTTGTAGTTTAGCTCTTAATGCCACGATGATTATTCATGGTCCTGCAGGTGAGAGAAAAATTGCTGCTAAAGATTTTTTTGTTGACCTTTACACGACCTCATTAGAGCCGGATGACATATTAGTAGCTACAGAGATTCCGGTTCCTGATAGTAGCCAAGTATTTTGTTTTCAGGAGCTTGCTCGCAGACACGGCGACTATGCTGTTGCAGGTTTAGCGGCAGTAGCGCAAAAGCAGGGCGCTGTCTTGACCCAATGTCAATTGATATTCTTTTCAGTAGGCGCCACTCCTCTCACAGCAGTTAAGACTCAAGCTCTGATTGATGGCAAAAAGCTGAATGAACAATTGATTGCCGATGCCGTGAAAGTTGTTAGAGAAGAAATTGAAGTCATTGCTGATTTAACCAATAGTGCCGAAGCAAAACAACATTTAGTCGGTGTATTACTAGAGCGCGCTCTTAAGCAAATGATTGTTTAAATACAGAAAAAAAGTATTTGGAGACTGTGATGAGTTTGAAGAAAAAAATTACCCTGACTGTTAATGGCGTTCAAGTGACTGCTGAGGTCGAGCCACGAACCCACCTGGTAGATTTTCTGCGTGAAGATCTGCATCTCAAAGGGCCGCACCTTGGCTGTGAACAGGGTGCTTGTGGTGCTTGCACGGTTAAGGTTGATGGGCAAATTATTCGCGGATGTTTATATTTGGCTATTCAGGCTAACGGCTCAGTTGTCGAAACTGTGGAGGGGTTAACGAAGAGTGGCGCTTTGGCAGATCTGCAAGAATCGTTCATGCGTCACAACGCCATGCAGTGTGGCTTTTGCTCATCAGGAATGCTGCTAGCAGCTGCTGAATTAGTTGAGAAGAAACCCAAAGCAAGTCGTGAAGAAGTGCGCGAGTGGATCTCCGGTAATTATTGCCGCTGTACTGGTTACCACTCTATTGTTGACGCGATTGTTGCTGTGTTGGATGCGCGCTCAAAAGGTCAAAAAATTAAACCTGTTGTTGCTAATGCTTAATAAATTCGGAAACGCACTATGAATAAGCCAAGTGATTTAAAGGGATTAGTCCTCGATCCTGTGACCAGTGACCAACGCTATATCGGCGTGAGCGAGCCTAGACATAGTGCGCGTCGTCTGCTCGAAGGCCAAGGTACCTATATTGACGACATTAAGTTGCCCCGCATGGCCCATGTGGTCTATTGGCGATCACCGGTTGCGCATATGAAGATTGGCAAGATTCATCGTGAGCATGCTCAAAAGATGCCTGGTGTATTGGCAGTAGTGGATGGCGCACAGATGGCACTGATTTGCAAACCATGGGTGGCGACCCTTAGTCACTTGGTTGGCATGAAATCAGCCCCGCAGCATGCCTTAGCGATAGATCGTGCATGCTGGCAAGGTGAACCAGTTGTAGCAGTGGTTGCAGAAACCCGTGCGCAAGCAGAAGACGCCTTGCAGCATATTGATGTTGAATGGGAAGAATTGCCAGCAGTAGTTTCCATGGAGACTGCCCTAGATCCTGCAACTCCTTTAATACATCCTGAACTGGGTGACAACCTTTGCTTTAGCCGCACCCTTGATGTGGGGCAGGTAGATGAAGTATTTGCAAAGGCTGACGTGGTTGCAGAAGCTACCTTTGGCTTTGGTCGTCACACGGGAGTAACGCTAGAACCCCGTTGTCAAATTGCAGATTACAACCCGGGAGATAAGCGTTTAACGGTATATCACTCCCAACAGGCGCCGCACATGATGCAAGATTTATATTGCCGTCAGTTTGGTTTGTCAGAGTCTGAAGTGCATGTGCTTTGTAAGGACGTGGGTGGTTCTTTTGGTATTAAGGTTCACGCATATCCGGATGACTTTGCTACGGTTGGGCTGGCGATCATGCTAGAGCGCCCAGTGAAGTTTGTGGCAGATCGCTTGGAATCATTTACAAGTGATATTCATGCGCGTGAGCATCGTATTAAAGGCCGTATTGCGGCGAATAAAGCAGGTGATATTTTGGCCTTTGAGATCGATGATCTTACTGCTATCGGTCCATATTCCATGTTTCCAAGAACCAGCGCAATCGAGGGTAATCAAGTCGTCAATTTGGTTGGTGGCCCTTACAAGCATCAGCATTACCGCGCCAATTTAAATGTAGTCTTTCAGAATAAAACGCCCACCTGTCAGTATCGCGGTGTCGGTCATCCTATTGCTTGCGCTGTTACTGAAGGTTTAGTTGATTTAGCTGCTCAGAAACTCAACATGGATCCACTAGAGTTTCGTAAACGTAATGTGATCCCAGATGATGCCTATCCTTGTGCTGGTGCTTCAGGAATTAAATTGGAAGTGTTGTCACACGAACAATGTTTGCGCACGATTGAGAAGATGATGGACTATCCGGCATTGCGCAAAGAGCAGACTGAGCTACGGAAGCAGGGCATCTATCGGGGCATTGGTTTTGCTACCTTGATTGAGTTAACGAATCCAAGCCCGGCTTTTTATGGTGTTGGTGGTGCCCGCATTGCTTCTCAAGATGGTGCTTCTGCACGCTTAGATCCAAGTGGGGTGGTATCTATTTTGATTGGAGTTGGTGAGCAAGGGCAGGGTACTGAAGGTATTTATGCTCAGATTGCTGCTGATGCTGTTGGCATTGCAATTAAAGATGTCCGGATTGTCACTGGCGATACTGACGTAACACCTTATGGTGGTGGCACCTGGGCCTCACGTGGCGCAGGTATTGGTGGTGAAGCGGTCCTGCTTGCTTGTCAGGCCTTGCAAGAGAATATTTTGAAATTGGCTGGGGCGATCTTAAAGCGAGAGTCAGCCGAATTGTTTGTACGCCGTAGTCATGTCCTTGATAAAGCAACGGGTGAGCAGTTATTGCCTTTTAGTGAGATTGGTCGCATTGGTTATTTCAGAACCGATACTTTACCGTCTGGATTTTCGGTGGATTTAATGGTGACACGCCACTACACGCAGAAAGATTATCCATTTATTTTTACCAATGGGGTGCAAGCTTCTTATATTGAGTTAGATCCAGATACTGGTTTTGTAAAGCTCTTAAAACATTGGGCGGTTGAGGACTGTGGACGGGTTTTAAATCCTATGCTGGTTGACGAACAAGTACGCGGCGCTATTGTTCAGGGTATTGGAGGCGCTCTATTCGAAGAGTGTCTGTACGATGAGAGTGGCTTACTTCGCAATGGCAGCATGGCGGATTATTTAGTACCCATGGCAAATGAAATGCCAGATATCGAGGTGGCACACGTTCAGACTCCGACACAATCATCGAAGCTCGGTGCAAAGGGTGCAGGGGAGGCTGGCACTGCTGGAGCTCCTGGGGCTGTAATGAACGCCATCAATGATGCGTTGATACCGTTTGATGCGACCGTCTTTGATCAACCCATTACAGGCGAAAAGATTCTCCGAGCATTGGGAAAGATTTAGGGGCGACTAGTAAAGCACTTCTCTTACTCAAGGTAGCAAGAGTTTAAGTATTCGGTGGCAATCACTGAATCTATTACTCTCTATTGTCAAGATTGAGAGTATTTGCGAGGATCTGACAGTAGTCTGGATTAGATTGTTTCTGCTCAAGGTAAACATCACTATGACTGCTACTATTCTCAATTTTTCAGCATTTACTCTCCTCCTACTCGTAATGATTCTCTTCATTCTTACGGGGCTAGTCATGTTATTTGTGGTGCAGAAATATTTTACTAAGCTGCATTTTTCAGGTCATGCTGAATTTGGTGAAATATTTGGCAATACGATCAGTATTATTTTTGGTTTTATCTTAGCCTTTATTACGATCTCAGTTTGGCAAAGTTACAATAATGTAAGCGATACCCTTTCCAAAGAAGCCAATACCTTATTTAATATCTATCGAACAATTGAGGCTTATCCACCCGAGATTCGGGATGCTGGCAAAAAGCAATTAATCATTTATGTGCATGAAGTCATTAATACCGAATGGGACTCACTAGCCAAGAGTCAATATGATCTGCGTGCATACAAAGCCCTCATGTCTTTTCATGACTTAATCATTCACTTTGTACCAAAAAACAATGGTGAGATTGCCGCTCACCAAGAAGAGCTGAGGTTGCTGTCTAGTTATCGAGAGTTACGAAGGAATCGTGTTGAAAGTGCAAAATCGTTAATTGATCAACCTATGTGGATTGCATTGATTGCCAGTGCTGTCTTATTTTTATTCTTCTCTTCTCTATTTAAGATGAGGAGCCTGCGCATACATGCAACGATGATCACATTATTATCAATCTCGATTAGCTTAATTTTCTATTTACTACTTATTTATAACAATCCATTTATTGGTCCAAGCGCGCTTCAACCTGAACCTTTTCAAAAATTGCTTGATTATTACTGGCTGAAAACTTAAAAAAGTAAAGATCTCAAAATAACTCAATCTGCACTTAGCTGATCACTCAAACTAGTCAAAAGAAGACGCTCAAGGTGCTCTTTAGTCGCCTCATTTTTCTGCTGAACCACCCAGCGCTAAATATAAATTAACACGCTGAGTAAGAGCATCCACTTTCCCTTGGCGCCAACTGATTTCACTAGTATTGGTTTTCATGATTTGCTGCTGCACCTGGCGTTGATCAATACGGCCAATCTGTAATTCAGCATCCGTGTTTCGCATGATGCGTTTTTGCTCCTGAAGCTGTATTTCAAGTTGTTTACTCCGCTCGCGCCAGTTTGCTTCTCCAGATAATGCATTTTCAACATCATTAAACGCTGTCAAGACGGTTTTTCCGTAATTCGCTAAAGCCGCTTGTGCCTCAGCATTTTGATAAGCAATTTGCGCTTCGATGGTACCCCCTTGAAAAAGGGGGATAGCAGCATTAGCACCTAGCCCAAAGCTGGTGTTGGCTCCATTAATGAGGCTAAATATTTGGCTGTTGATGTATCCGAACCCAGCAGTCAGACTGATTTTCGGGAGTCTAGCTAGGCGCTTTTCATCGGCAAGATAGAAGGCGCTGTTTACCCTGGCTTCGGCAGCTATAACATCAGGCCTACGTTCTAGTAAGTCTGCAGGCAAGCCTGCGCTCACTGGGGCAGGGAGTGTTGGCAGGTCCGTAGTTTTGAGAGCTTGCGCTTTTGGATAACGGCCTACTAAAACCTCAACGGCACGCAGTGCTTGATCTCTAGTCTGTGCTGCATTGAGAGCGGCATCTTTACTTTGGGCTGCGCTAATGACAGCCGCAGAGACTTCTGCCGGCGAAGATGCACCAATTCTTTCCCGAGCCTGCATCAGCTCGGCATATTTATTAGCGGCTAGTGCATTCTGATTTGCCAAGTTTGCTTGCTCTTGTAGATTGCGTGCCAGCCAGACAGATTTTGTGAGGGTAGCTATTAAAGAGAGGCGCGCTGCATCCTGATCTGCATTGATGGCTTTAGCATTTTGTTCTGCGCCTGCTACAGAGGTTCTTACTCTTCCCCATAGATCTAATTCCCAATTAGCCCCAATGTAGTAGCCTGTTAGCCCCGAGCCATTAGAGCCCGATTTGCCACCGACATTACCAATGGCATTTACTCCAGGATATTGCGCACCACCTGCGGCATCAATGAGTGACTCAGATTGACTACGTCTCGCAGCCATGACACGTATATCAGGATTATTCTTGAGGGCTTCAGCAACCAATTCATTTAGTTCTGTGTCATTAAATTGTTTGAGCCAGCCATCATCAACTTGTGGTCCGTTAACATTCGTATTAACTGTAAATTGGCTTGGTATGGCAGCGCTTGGCAAAGACTTTTCTGTGAGCTCTTTACTAGTTTGAACCTTGCTAATCATGCAGGCATCAAGCAACATAGCAGCTAACAAGGCGTTCACCATCAAAGTGAAGCGGGTGGTCGTGATATTTTTGAACATCAATGCAGCTTAGGAATAATGTAGTTTAGTTTTGTACTAATACGTAGCATCACCTTACGAATAATGTGCAAAAACGCTAGATGATCTGTATACACTGCGCCATCGCCCACAGCTCCTGCTGGTAATAGCAACTCTGCATGACGATCATCCATAACAAGTTTGACTGCAAAGCGGTTTGGAGTGATGTCTCTTAGGCCAGTGGTTGGTAAAGTCCCGCTCGCATTGAGTTGTCCTTGACCCTCAGCCAGAATGATTGACTCCACTTTAGCTTTGAGGATATTTCCTGGAAAGCTGGGAACATAGAACTCAGCTTCATTGCCAACTTCTATCTGGTGTAATTCATTTTGATAGAAGAGGGCATAAATTTGCGGAGTATCTTCCATGAAAGTCATTACTGAGGCAATCGGAAAAGCTGCTACAAATGCACCAGGACGAAGTTGTACATTCACTATGATGCCATCATTGGGAGCGCGCACGATAGTTTGGTCTAGATCATATTGCAAGCTTAGATTCTGCTCGCTCAACTCAGCCAGATCAGCTTCAGCTTTTTCTAGATCAAAGCGACTTCCTGCACCACTTTTAACGAGCGCTTGGTTTTCTTGAACCCGTAATTTCGCTAACTTGAGTTTGGCACTTACTGAGTTCACTGCTGCCTTGTATTGAGTGGGGTCAATTTTAAAAAGAACATCCCCCTTTTTAACCCGTTGATTAACAGTGACCGGTACCTCTGTAACGCGACCTTTCACTTGACTCACAATCCCAACGGAGTTCCGAATGACTAGTACATTGCTAGAGGAAGGTGAAAAAATATTCAGAAGCAAGATCAAGGTGATCATGCCCACAACGGGGATAGTGAAAACAATAACCTTGGCAACAGTATTCCAGGGTAGCAGTTTGTACTTAAAGAAGATGAGCCAGACGATGCCGGCATAGATGCCGAGTATTAGCGCTTCCATCCTTATTTCACCCCATCTTGCATTTGTGTTCCTGCTTGCTTGTCTTTTTCGAGCGGCTCATATTTATCGCTCCCATAAGCAAGTTTGTACATGGTTGGCCGGGTATATGCCCAAAGATAGGCAAAGGGCCAAAGTAGGCCTCCCACAAAAAGTGAGAGGATACAAAGCGCATGTATGGCATCTCTTTGGGGGTGTTCCCGACGCTTAGCGATGGTGTCGGGAAGAATATGGACATACCAAAAAGCTGCAATCAGGCCCACGGGCATTACGATGAGCACAAACCAAGAGAGCAGATTGGCAAAGTCGTCGATAAGATCAGGTGGTAGAAATGAAGCTCTTGCTAGGCTTGGTATGACCGCTAAAACAAGAAAAATAGGGGTAAAAAAGGTCTTTTTCATCAAATGTGGCCTCAGCTTGCGGGGTATATCCATTTTAATAATTGGCTCATCAAAAGAAGGGTAATTATTCCAATCCCCTTTTTCGTACTGAAATTTATCACAGATTGACTGCGTCAGTAGCTTGTATGGAAATCCCTAATGTTTGTGCTGATGGTCTTAATACTTATGTGGTAAAAAATAGGATTAGCAGTCATCAATTCTAGATTTAACTTAAAGTAGTACGGCATTTCTTTCCCGGATTTTTAAAATAATAAGGAGCATCATGAAAAAAATTATTCTTCCTATCACTACTGCTATGCTTGTATTGCCATGTTTAGCTATGGCTCAAAATGCACCTCAAGGTGCCACAATCGTAGCCAAAGCGCCAGGTGAAGTTGCTGTAGCTGATGCTATGCAAATTCAAGGCAAAATCAAATTAATTGATAAGCAAAATCGTAGCGTAGTAGTTGTGGGTCCACAAGGTAATGAGGTTGCACTTACCTTAGGGCCACAAAGCAGAAATTTCGACCAAATTAAAGTGGGTGATTTGGTAACGCTTACCTATGTTCAAGCCTTGGCTTTAGACCTGCATAAGTCAGTTAATGGCGGTAAGCTGGGTCAACCCATTGTTTCTGAGCAAGCAGTGCGTGCTGCTCCTGGCAATAAACCAGCTGGCGCAGTTGAAAGAACGGTGAGTCTGACTGCCAATGTTATGAAAGTTGATCAAAAAAATCAAATCGTTACTTTAAAAGGACCTAATCGTACGGTCGAGCTTAAGGTGAAGGATCCTGCAATCCTGCAGAAGGTTAAAGTAGGCGATCAAGTCGACGCTACCTTTACTGAGGCAATCGCTATTGAAGTTACTGCTGCTCCAGCAAAATAAAGTATTTCAATAAAAATGGCCCGATGTAAATCATCGGGCCATTTGAAGTCCTTAGATTAGTGACTTATTCCCACTTGCCACCACCGGTAGAGTAACCAGCGGCCAAGGCTGCAATGAATTCGCTCTGAGATATAGAGCCATCGCCATTAACGTCAATCTTTTTAAATGTCTTATCCGACATTCCGGCTGCCTTAGCCTCTGCTGCAGTAATGGTGCCACTACCATCTTTATCGATAGCGTTAAATTGCGCAATTGCAGCTGCAGCTTTTGGATCTACAGCTGGCTTTTGCTGTGCAAAGCCAGTAATCGGTAATAAACACAATAAGACTGTTGCGATCTTGATGAATTTCATTTTTTGTCTTCCAGTTAATTATTTTTAAAACCCTTAAGAGGGATGCACCACAAGCGCAGCTAACATCAAAATAACAGAAGTAACTTCCGCAATAGAATGCCAACTAATCAATAGCAGTCATTTGTAGCCATTACCCCTTTTTTTAATTAGGGTTTTCACTATCTGGGAGTAGTCAAAGCATATCCCTGAGCTTAAATCCTTTTCTATGCTCTATATTTAGAGGATTGAGAGCTATTGCGAGAATCTGGCAGTAGGCTGTTTTACATTCGTTTAAAGCTTACTTTGTTGTTTATGAAGGGTACTCAACAAGGATGGGTAGAGTTCCCCAGCGCATTTAACAGCAGTTTGCAGATTCCATCTGATTTTTAAGATATTTGGGGTCAAGTGATTTTAAGATTTTAATTACATCATTAGGAGAAATATCGTGAATATCAATTCTGGTATCAATCAGTTGAATAACAAATTCGCTACATACGTCACTATTGGCTTTGGAACAATGTGGTGCCTCTACGTCTTTCTAGTCTTTTCACTTTTGCCAATTTTTGCCCCGCAGTTGGAACATGTTGCCTTATATATCAGTAATTGTGTTCAGCTAGTTGCCTTGCCAGCGCTCATGGTTGGCAATGCGATTTTAGCCAAAGGAGCAGCAGAACAAGCTGAACAAGATCACAATGTGCTCAAAGAATTATTGGACGATATGCGCGAAGAGTTGGTGATATTAAAAAAACTAACTTGAACTTTAAATTCACTGAACAGTCATCACACAAATCAGAATAGTTTTCTCCTAAAAGAGATATAAAAGGAACTATGAAAATATCAAAAATTTTGATTGTTGTGATTATGTTGGTAATCGTGACCTATTTTTTTGCGAGTCGAACGAAGAGTGGTTCTGGACCAAACCAAGCTAAAGCCAGTTGGTTTTCTAAGCTTGATGCTAATGGTGATGGAACATTATCACCAGAAGAGCTAAAGGCAATTGATGCCAATGGTGATGGAAAGATATCTGCCGCAGAGGCTAAAGCCTATGGCATACCTGATGCAGAATTTATCAAATGGGATAAAAATGGGGACGGATATATTTCTCAAGAAGAGATGAAGACGTACGGCGGTTAAGATTTTTTCAAAAATAGTGCTGCAATGAGCTACATATAGCTTAATTTCAAGTATTGAGAGCTATTGTGAGGAATTTCATGTAGATATCGTTACATTATTAATGAAGAAAACTCCCCCTTGGGCTTATATGTAATTAAGTGCCTTAGTTGAGAATTTAATGTAGTAAAGTGCATTAGGGTTCAGGTTTCGGGATCTTTCTTACCTTGTGGATCAATAAATAATATAAGAGTGGAGCAGACATGAATAAAGCAATTCTTGCAGGATTACTAGTACTAGGTTTTTCAGTTGCGGCATATGCCCAGCAGGCTACAACACCTCCAACAGCAGCCAAACCTGCACCAGTGCAAGCCAAAAAATATAACTTCAAAGCAATCGATGCGGATGGTGATGGAAAAATTACCAGGGCTGAAGCAAAAAAATATGGCATCAGCGATGCTGAATTTAAGATATACGACAAAGATAATAGCGGTTTTATTACTATAAACGAGGTATCGAACGAAGCTTGGAGCATGTAATTCATGCCCTCATAAAAAACTAGCTTAGTGGAGTGACCCCCAAAAGTTGGACAACATGTCTAACCAAGGGGGTTTTTTTATGGGCAAATGATTTGGATTGAAGGGCGCCTGCCAAGATCACTTAGGGTCGCTCAGCGGCCAAAAATAGACATCTTATAAAGCATTTCTCTGTCGGAATTGGTGGACATTCAAGTAATCACTAAGTCTATTTCTCTCCACTCCAAAAAATTGAGAGCTATTGCTAGGAATTTTAAGTGCTTTATACTAAATTCTCACCCAAGAAAACTCATCCTGCAGATCAATAGTTAGTCAGTGCCTCGCCTGAGATTTCGAATAAACAAAAAAACAGGGTATAGGCATCAGAAATC
>CAIMXN010000072.1 GCA_903845455.1 uncultured beta proteobacterium
AACAAGAATCGCTGTTTGCAGAACTCAGTAGCGATGGCTTTCGTTTAATTGCAGTGGCTATTAAAGAGATTGCGACCGCCAACGCTAACCCCAATAATCACTACACCGTCGCCGATGAGAGCAATCTCACCTTAGTAGGCTATGTTGCCTTCTTGGATCCGCCCAAGGACTCGGCTAAGCCAGCCATATCCGAGTTACATGCTTTGGGTGTGAAGGTCAAGATTTTGACGGGCGATAACGAACTCGTGACCCGCAAAATTTGCAGTGAAGTAGGGATATCAGTTGAGCAGGTGCTGGTGGGTTCGCAGGTAGATGCTATGACTGATGATCAACTTGCCACCATTGCAGAGCAGGTTTCAGTCTTTGCCAGAATGTCGCCACAGCAAAAAGCCAGAGTAATTCAAGTGTTGCAATCGCAAGGCCACGTGCTCGGTTATTTGGGCGATGGTATTAATGATGGCCCAGGACTTAGGACGGCAGATGTCAGTATCTCAGTGGATACGGCAGTAGATATTGCCAAAGAATCAGCAGACATTATTTTGCTGGAGAAGAACCTCTTGATTCTAAAAGAGGGAGTGCTGGAAGGGCGTAAGGTGTTTGGCAACATTATGAAGTACATCAAGATGTCTGCAAGCTCCAACTTTGGCAATATGTTCAGCATGGTTGGTGCCAGCGCGTTATTACCTTTTTTGCCGATGGCCCCAGTACAAATTCTCTTAAATAATCTACTTTATGATTTTTCCCAGACCTCCGTGCCTACCGATAATGTTGATGCGGAATATCTAACAGAACCCCGCACTTGGGATATCGCCCATATCGCCCGTTATATGTTTTGTATTGGGCCCATCAGCTCATTATTTGATTACGCAACATTTGGTTTTCTTTGGTTCGTACTACGTGCTGATTCACTGGGGGATGCCAGTTTATTTCAGACGGGGTGGTTTGTGGAATCGCTGCTGTCGCAAACCCTGATCGTGCATATCATAAGAACGGGGAAGATTCCTTTCATACAAAGTCGGCCAAGTCTTCCCTTACTCCTCACAACGACAGCTATTTGCCTATTGGCTATTGCCTTGCCATTTACCCATCTAGCGGGCCCACTACAAATGTCGCCTCTACCCGCCATCTATTGGTATGGGTTAGTTCCCATATTACTTTGCTACTTCGGACTTACCCAGTTTGTGAAGTCTATGCTGGTAAAGCGATTTGGTTTGACTTAAAGCCTACGGCTTATTTCTTTGCGTTGGGGAAGAATAATTGCTCACCACCAACTTTATAACTAGCAATGGTGTCTTGGCCATCTTTGCTTATTAGCCAATCAATGAATGCTTGTCCTTCAGCTTTCTTGACCTGGGGGTATTTCGCTGGATTGACTAGCATCACACCATACTGATTAAAGAGTTTTGGATCACCTTGCACGAGGATGACCAAGTCGCCTCGATTCTTGAAAGTCAGCCAGGTAGCGCGGTCAGAAAGAATGTAGCCATTCATAGCAGATGCCGTATTGAGGGCAGGACCCATACCTGAACCAGTTTCTTTGTACCAGTTTGCTGTTGGTGATACTTCAACACCAGTACTTTTCCAATAACGCAATTCTGCTGCGTGGGTGCCGCTCTTATCCCCGCGCGATATAAATGGAGCCTGCGCGCTAGCAATCTTTAGTAATGCTGCTTGAATATCTTTGCCGCCATCAATTTTGGCTGGATCAGATTTTGGACCAATTAAGACAAAATCGTTGTACATCACTTCATTACGTTTGGTTGAGAAACCTTCATCAACAAATTTCTCTTCCGCAGGTTTATCGTGCACAAACACCACATCAGCATCACCGCGACGACCAATGTCCAATGCCTGTCCTGTGCCAACTGCGACCACCTTCACTTGAATGCCGGTCTTCTTTTCAAAAGCGGGGAGAAGGTAACTAAAAAGACCGGATTGTTCTGTAGAGGTTGTGGATGACACCACAATACTTTTGTCTTGGGCGACAGCAATGGGGGTATTACTCAATAAAATTAACAAGAGTGCGAAGCTAAGGCTGCAGAGACTTTTTTTCATTTGTGAGACTTTCTTGAAAATTAAGTTACTATCATCCCACATTTAAATTGTTTGATTATGCAATTAATTACATATGCAAATTGAAGTCCGACCTACCTTGATAAGTAATACCCGAACTGGTGACAAGAGCTCCATTGATTTGGTCTGGCTTGCACAGTTGCTTAAAAATATTGGGCAAGGTGATTCTCTGGTGGCTGCAAGCAAAAAATCGGGAATTTCCTATAGAGGCTCCTGGGGAAAGCTCAACGATGTCGAGAAGGCCTTATCCATACCATTGCTTATCAGGACTAGGGGGCATGGATCTAAGCTCACGAGCTTTGGCGAGTTCCTCATTTACTTTATAGATGGAATGAAGAGTGAATATGGTGTGCATGGTAGAAACTATCAAGATGCTTTAGTAAAAGAAATTAAGAAACTTCAAAAGATCGAGAGCTCAAAGTGGAGATTTCTGTCTAGCAGTGATGCCATTATTCAAAAAGCGGTTGAGGAAGTTAAGGGTTTTGCTTTGCAAATTTCAGGATCAGGTGAAGCATTAGAAAAACTTTTAAATCGAGAAGTAGATGTTGCTGGATACCATGTCTCTGATGAGAAAAGTTCTAAGGCCATTTATAGCCGACTTGTAAAAAGTCATATTGAGGTCTTCCCTGTGATGAAAAGAACTCAAGGCTTGATGGTCAAAAAAGGTAATCCACTCAGCATTAAATCGATTATTGATTTGACTAAGCGTCAGGTTCGTTTTATGAATCGCCAAATTGGTTCTGGCACCAGATTACTGCTGGATACTTTATTAATTGAGCAGAATATTGATCCAACAGAAATTAATGGCTATCTACAAGAGGAGTTCACGCACTCTGCGGTGGCGAACGCCATTCTTGCTGGTAAGGTCGATGCAGGTTTAGGCGTCAAAAATATTGCTATCGAGAATGGTTTGGGATTTATCCCTATAAAAGATGAAATCTTCTTTATCGCGATGCGGAAAGAACTAGCCTCAGAGGCTCAGGCATCCAAGTTGATTCGTAAAATCCGGGTTTTTTCCAGTGAAACTCCTGGTTACAAAGCCGTAAGTTTAAATAGACAAATTTCGGATTGGCTATAAACTGAAGTTCACTTTTATCGCAAGGTTTTCAATTTGCTGCGCTTATTTTTGATCCTGCTAGCCTTTCTTTCGACTTGTGCTCAAGCACAAAGCGTCACTGTGGCCGTGTCTGCCAATATGAAGTCGGCCTTCGAAGAGATTTACCAGGGCTTTAAGCAATCCCATCCTGAAAGCATTCGAATTATTTATGGATCTTCCGGAAATCTTGCCTCTCAAATTCGTCAGGGTGCGCCATTTAATCTCTTGATTGCAGCTGATGAGTCATTTCCTCTGCGATTACATCAGGAAGGTTTGACGCTGGATGAGGGTGTTATCTACGCGATTGGGCATTTGGTTTTAGTCTTTCGTGCTGAGGGTAGTACAAAGCTAAACGGGTCACCCGAGCAAATCGCTACTCTACTAAAGCGTGCAAATAAGATATCTATTGCTAAGCCAGAACTTGCACCCTATGGGTCTGCAGCCGTTCAGTATCTTAAGGCTCGTCATTTGTGGGAACTAGTTAAAGGCAAGCTTGTATTCGGGGAAAATATTTCTATCGCTACGATGTATGTCAGTTCGGGTGCTGTGGATGTTGGCTTTACTTCTTTATCTTTGGCTCGGTCCGTGGAAATTGCTAAGACTACACAGTACATTAATTTAGATGGGGAAAATACCTTGATTAGTCAGCGCATGGTGCTGACCAAAGGCGCACCTAAAGCAGCAGTGAGCCTTTATGAGTATCTACAAAGTCCTGCAGCAAAGTCTATCCTGATAAAGCATGGCTACTCCACGCCATAATGCCTTCCTAAGGCTTCTTCATCAGATTGAGCATTGCCTGTAAGTTTTCTTCCGCTGACTTTTCAAGTTGACTCACAACGCCAGCATATTCTGCTGGACTGCGATTTTGGCTGAGCTTAAATTTTCCGACAAGACTGCTCACTTCGATCTCAATGCCGATAATGGCTTTGAGCATCATCTGTACATACTCTTCTGGCGCATCATCTAGTTTCCAATTGGATTGATAGGTGGGCTCATGGATATTGGTCATCTGCGAAACATGTTGGCGGATCCAGATTGGATCGCTCATCAGGTTTAATTGACCTTCTGCATGCACTACAGCGTAGTTCCAAGTAGGAACTACTTTGCCAGTTTCTTGTTTGCTGGGGTACCAAGCTGGAGTGATGTAGGCATTTGGACCATGAAAGACTGCCGTCACTGCTCGATTAGATTGCTCGGCAACTTGAACTAGTGGATTCGTTCTGGCAATATGCCCATGCAATTTTTTGCCATCTGCACTTAATATGAGTGGCAGATGATTGATTTCAAGATGTTCACCAAGATTGCCAACCAGGGTTGCCAGCGGATATTGAGTAATCAGCTGAGCAAGAACCTGCAGGTCATTTACTTGAAAGTGTTTTGGAAGGTACATGGTTTAAACGTCTTGAGTTGCTATTCTAAGAACATAGCAGATAAGTCTTGATATAGGACAATCTTAGGTCTTTTTCTGATTGCTTTAATGAGATTCATTCTCATATCTAGGGTATATAATGAGAATCGTTCCTATTAAATGTCAAAAGTGACACCATTCCATGCATTTGGATCAAGTCGTTTTAAATTCACCCTATAGGGTTAGCGGGGTCAATCCCCCTAAAGGTGCGCCTCAAATTAAGGGGCAATTGGAGGATATTGGCTTTCTGCCAGGTGAGCAAGTCACGCTGTTACGTAAAGGTTTGCTAGGGAAGGGGCCTTACATGGTCCGTGTTGGTGCTTCCACATTTGCATTGCGTAAATCTGAGGCGCGCATGATTGAAGTTGAGCTCGAACTCAATGCCTGAATCTAAAGTGCACTTTTTTTCAAGTGACCCATTGGTTGCACTGCTGGGTAATCCCAATTGCGGCAAGACAGCTTTATTTAATTTACTGACTGGTAGTCGTCAGAAGGTCGCTAATTATTCTGGTGTTACCGTTGAGCGTAAAGAGGGTCGACTGAGTTTAGCGTCCGGAAAAAATATTCGCATCTTAGATTTGCCAGGGGCTTACAGTCTGTATCCACGTTCTTTGGATGAGAAGGTAACTTGTAATGTTTTGTTGGGTAGGGCTGAAGGTGAGAAACGTCCAGACCTAGTAGTTTGTATTTTAAGTGCGATGAACTTACGTCGTAACTTGCGTTTAGTTCTTGCAGCCAAGCGCTTAGGATTGCCTTGTGTGGTCGTATTGAATATGCTCGATATCGCTAAGCGTCAAGACTTGCAGATCAATACTGATGCGCTCTCCAAAGAACTAGGTTTACCAGTACTCACCAGTATTGGCATTCAGTCGCATGGTGCTGATGAGATCAAATCTTTTCTAAATCAACTAGATTGGAAAGATTTAAGTGCTTTACGTACCGGTACTAGCGACGCCACTTTAGAAAATGCGGCTTCACATATTGCCCACGCTGAGTCTGACAATATTCAAGTACAAAGGATTTTGCAAAATCTTGGCTTGGATCAAATCATCCCCGATCGATTGAGTGATCGTCTCGATGTCGTATTACTACATCCGGTCATTGGTCCCATCATTTTGGCTGCCTTGCTCTTCTTTATTTTCCAGGCCGTCTTTAGTTGGGCAACCTTGCCGATGGATTTAATTAAAACCACGATTGAATATGGTGGTGGCTTGCTAGAAGAGGTTCTGCCTAATAATTGGCTACGTAGCTTGCTGATCAATGGCGTTCTTGCTGGACTGGGCGGGGTGGTGATCTTCCTGCCGCAAATTTTAATTCTGTTTTTCTTTATCTTGCTGCTGGAGGAGTCCGGATATTTACCGCGTGCTGCCTATCTATTGGATCGAGTCATGGGTTCGGTTGGCTTGTCTGGTAGATCGTTTATTCCTCTGCTCTCTAGTTTTGCTTGTGCCATTCCCGGAATCATGGCAACGAGAAGTATTTCTAATTCACGCGATCGCTTAGTCACTATTTTGATCGCACCAATGATGACTTGTTCAGCTCGTTTGCCGGTCTATGCATTGTTGATTTCTGCTTTTATACCAAACCAAAAGCTTTGGGCAGGAATTGATCTGCAGGGCTTGGTTTTATTCTTGCTGTATCTTGCAGGAATCTTTGGGGCTATGGGGGTTGCTTGGATCTTGAAGCGCTTCACCAGCGAGCAATTCAGAATGAATGCCTTGATGATGGAATTGCCGAGTTATCACATGCCCCGTCTTGGGAACTTAGTTATTAGCCTATGGCAGCGTGCTGAAATTTTCCTACGTCGTGTTGGCGGGATCATTTTGCTCATGACTTTGGCACTGTGGGTCCTCTCCAGCTTTCCTCTGCCACCTGAAGGTGCTACGGGCTCGCCAATTCAATACAGTATTGCTGGCATGTTGGGCCAAGCCTTATCGCATCTCTTTTCACCGATTGGTTTTAATTGGCAGATTAGTATTGCGCTCGTGCCAGGTATGGCTGCCCGTGAAGTAGTGGTGAGCTCTTTGGCTACGGTTTACGCCTTGTCTAGTTCCAGTGCTGATGCTGCTGATGCCTTAATTCCGCTTATCTCAACCACTTGGTCCTTGGCAACAGCCCTTTCCTTACTGGCTTGGTTTGTTTTTGCACCTCAGTGCCTCTCGACTATCGCTGCTGTAAAACGGGAAACGGGAAGCTGGAAGATTCCTGTGATTATGCTGAGTTACCTTTTTGGTCTTGCATATCTGGCCTCATTCATCACTTATCACTTAGCGCTTTTCTTCGGACTAGGATGAAGTTTAGACGTAATCCTTATTCAGCAATAAAAGTATTTTCCAATTTTCCAATACCGCCCATTTCTACGACTACAACATCGCCGTTTACCAAATATTTGGGTGGCTTAAAGCCAATACCAACGCCCACAGGTGTTCCTGTGGCAATGATGTCACCTGGGTAGAGGGTAATGCCCGCAGAAACGGTGGCAATCATATTGGGAATATCAAAAATCAAATCTTTGGTATTGGAGTTCTGACGGAGTTCACCATTGACCCAGCATTTCACTGAAATATCTTCCGCATTCACTTGATCGGCTGTCACTACCCAAGGGCCCATAGGACAGAAGGTGTCAAAGCTTTTGCCAAGGAACCATTGCTTATGGCGTTGTTGCCAGTCGCGTGCTGTCACATCATTAATCGCGGTGTAGCCCCACACATGTTTCATAGCATCGGCTTCGCTAATACCTTTTCCGCCTTTACCAATAATCACTGTGAGCTCAGCTTCGTAATCAATCGCAGTAGAAACTGCAGTAGGAATGATCACATTGGTATTAGGGCCAGTAACGGATTCTGGCGGCTTAGTAAAGAAAATGGCATGAGACGGAATATCTTCACCGGCTTTGGCGCTGCCATCAAAACCACTATTCGAAAACTCTTTGGCATGCTCATGATAGTTTTTGCCTACGCAAAAGATATTTCTTCTAGGTCTTGGAACGGGTGCTAATAAACGAATGGCGCTAAATTGATGAGTGGCTACTGGTTTTGGTAACTTACCTGCTAGGTCTGCGCGCAAGATTGCTACTACGCCATCTTCACTGACATCTACGCCCAAATCAAACTCCTCAGCTGTTTGACCATCGGCTGAAATCGAGCCGACGCGGATTGTAGAGGGGTCGCTTAGTAGAGAAAATGCAGCGTATTTCATGGTTTGTATCTCCAGTGGGGTTATGTCTTAGACAACCCTCAGTTATTTTGTTAAGAGTTGTAGTAGGATAAAAGATATCAAATAATAACTACATAAATACTATGAGACAAAAAATCACTGCAATGCTATTGCTTTCCTGCTTGGCATGCCTTTCAAGCCTTACCATTGCTCAAGAGGTCTGGCCAAGCCATCCGATCACCATGGTGGTGCCATTTCCGCCTGGGGGAGTGGCTGATGCTGTAGGTCGACCTGTGGCTGAGGCCATGTCTCGTATTTTAGGGCAACCAGTCATTGTGGAAAATAAGTCAGGTGCTGGTGGAGGGATCGGCATGGCAGCTGTCGCTAAGTCCAAGCCGGATGGCTATACCATTTTGATGGCTCTATCTTCAATCTCGATTATTCCCGAGGCCGATAAGATCGTGGGTCGTGAGCAGTCTTTTCAGTTAAACCAACTCAAGCCCATTGCGCGATTTACGGCTGATCCCACCGTCCTGATAGTGAGGGCTGATAGCCCATGGAAAGATTACAAGTCATTTATCGCAGCGATGCGCGCCGAGCCGGGTAAATATAACTTTGGCTCCTCTGGAAACTACGGCACCATGCATGTGCCGATGGAGATGCTGAAATCTTCTGAGAAGTTTTATATGGTCCACATACCCTATACCGGCGCTGGTCCAGCGATTGTAGGTTTATTGGGCGGTCAGGTTGACGCCATTGCAACTGGACCGTCCTCGATCGTCCAACAGATGAAAGCAGGCAAAGTCCGTGCGTTAGCTCACTGGGGCAATGGCCGCCTGGCAAGCATGCCTGATGTACCCAGCTTTAAGGAGATGGGTGTCAAAATTGAGTTTGCACAATGGGCCGGATTATTTGTGCCTAGCGATACTCCAGAAGCAATTACTAATAAATTACGCGAAGCTGCTAAATTGGCAGCGAATGATGAGCGCGTGCGCTTGGTTATCAATGGCGCTGGAAGCCCCATTCAGTATTTAGATGCCCCAGAATTTAAAGTCTACTGGGATAAAGAGTCTGCACAGATGAGTACCGTTGTGAAAAACATCGGTAAGGTCGAATAATAAAAAACCTACATTCACTCAGAGTAGTTCTTTTTCTATCCCTGCTGGTATCAGCATCGGTTCAGGCTGCTACCGTCCAAGAACAAATGGCAGAGTCTCCTGCTGTGAAGGCGGCTGTAGAAGAGCTAGTTCTTGCGAACCATATTTTGTATGACCAAACTGCGGTTGATGGCTATGGCCATATCAGTATCCGCAACCCCAACAATCCCAACACATTCTTCTTGGCACGCAGTGTTGCTCCATCAGTCGTGACGGTTCAAGACATCATAGAGTTTGATATGAATGGCAAAGCTTTGAACGGAGATACCCGTACTGCCTATGGTGAACGTTTTATTCATAGTGGAATTTTGCGTAATCGTCCTGATATTAACTCAGTGGTTCATGGGCACGCAGCCCCGCTCTTGCCATTTGGATTAACTGGCACGACCTTGAAGCCGGTGTATCACATGAGTGCATTTTTAGGTGAGGGTGCGCCAATCTTTGAGATTCGGAACTTTGCTAAGCCCAGCCCAGATACCGATATGTTTGTTAAAAGTGCTGATTTAGGGGATGCTTTATCGAAGACCATGGGCTTGCAGTACTTTGTTTTGATGCGGGGTCATGGATATGCTGCAGGTGCTGATTCAATCAAAAAAGTCGTGTTTAGATCTGTCTACGCCATCCAGAATGCCAGTATTCAGTCTGAAGCAATGAAGATGGGCCCGGTTCAATATCTCACCCCAGGCGAGGCAACTATTTCCCAAGAGACAATTGAAGGCACGATTGCCCGCCCTTGGCAACTTTGGAGTGAGCGCGTTAAGAAGCCTTAATCGTTGATAATCTCTTGCATCATGTCGATGCAAGCCCGTTTTCTTCCATTTCTCTTTCTAGCTGCTTTGGCAGTAATGCCCTGCATTGCACAAGCAGTATTACAGGATGAGATTCAGGTCTACGACGATGAGATTAATGCCAAAGGCGAGTCTAGCCTTGAGATGCATATTAATAGCACTCCTAGGGGGGTGCAGAACCCATCTTACCCAGGCGAAGTCATGAATAATAATGGCCTACGTGTTACACCAGAGTTGGCTTATGGGTTGGGCCATGATCTTGAGGCCGGACTTTATATCTCTTACGTCAATTACGATAATAAATTTCAGTACGCAGCCACTAAGCTGCGTATGAAGTGGTTGCCCATGCGAGAAGAGAAGGGTGATAGTTTCTTCGCAGGCGCCAATCTTGAACTTGCTAATGTGCAACCCCAATTTGACGAGTCTCGCTATAACGCCGAAATACGCTTTATTATTGGTAAGCACATTGACGAGTGGCTAATCTCCTTTAATCCGATTGTGGATATGCCGCTGTCGCAGCCTTATGTGCATCAAGCACCATACTTTTCTACTGGCACTCGAATATCTCGTGAGGTCATGGCTGATCTTGCCTTGGGCGTCGAGTACTACTCCAATCTCAAGCAGGTGAATCAGCCAATTAACTATCAAAATACCCAGCAATTGGGTTTTCTGATGATGTACTACGATGGCAAGCCGATTTCCTTTCAGGCGGGTGTTGGGAAGGGCTTTTCAAATAGTACGGATTCATTAACACTCAAAGCCATCCTGTCAATCCCATTACCGTAGGGCTTGCATAGGACTCCAAAATGGAGTCTAGACGAAAAGCTTAAAAAACCATTAAGCTATCCCTAGTAGAAAATAAATAAAAAAGTAAGTAAAAAATAGGAGATAGTAATGACTGTGCAATTAATGGTAAACGGGCAAGCTCTTACTCTGGATGTCGATCCATCCACTCCCTTGCTATATGTTTTGCGTAACGATGCTTTGCTTAATTCAGCAAAGTACGGTTGCGGTGCAGGACAGTGTGGAGCCTGCGCTGTTCTGCTGGATGGTCAAGCAGTTTTATCCTGTACTTTGCCTGTAGGTAGTATCAAAGGTCAGGTAAAGACGTTGGAGTCTTTTCAGAGCGATCGCACACTCCATGCTTTAAATAAAGCCTTTATTGCAGAGCAAGCAGTGCAATGTGGTTACTGCATCTCTGGAATAATGATTCGTGCCAAAACCTTGCTTGATAGAAATCAGCGCCCTAGTGCTCAACAAATTAAAGAGACGCTTCAAGGACACCTATGTCGTTGTGGTACACACACCCGTATTATTAAAGCAATCCAGCGCGCTGCTCAGGAGTTGTCAGCATGATTCACACCTCTAATATTGCACGCAGACATTTTCTCAAAAGCAGTCTTGGCTTAGCTATTGGATTTGCTTGGGCTCCCAATCTTCTTGCGCAATCGACTATCACCTTGCCTGGCAGTCTTCCTGCAAACCCAAAACTCGATAGCTGGCTACACATTCAGCCTGATGGCAAGGTTGTCGTCTTAGCGGGTAAGGTTGAGTTTGGGCAGGGCATCACCACAGCGCTGATGCAAATCGTAGCGGATGAACTTGAAATTAGTATGTCGCGCATCGTGATGATTCCAACCACTACCGGCATTTCTCCTAACGAAGGTGTCACCTCTGGCAGTCAATCGATTGAGTACAGTGGCATTGCCTTGCGTTACGCTGCCGCAGATGCTAGAGAGCTCTTGTTAGAGCGCGCCGCCAGCAAATTAGCCACCCCTGTTGCTGAATTGAAGATTCATGATGGTGAGATTATTGCGGCATCTGGACAGAAAACCAGTTATTGGACTTTGGCAGATAGTGAGCTCTTCCAAAGGCCAGTGTCCACTAAAGTTACCCTCAAAAAACGTCATACGACGATTGGTCAATCAATTGAACGAGTCGATATCCCTGCAAAGGTTTCTGGGGGCTCTGCGTATGTGCAAGATATGAAGTTGCCTGGCATGCTCCATGCTAGGGTAGTGAGGCCACCAGCCCCACACGCTGCCATTCTGAATCTACAAGCTAGTGCAGTTGAAAAGATGCCAGGAGTGATCGCTGTCATTCAAAACGGTAGCTTCCTTGCGGTTGTCGCTCAACGTGAAGAACAGGCCATTCGAGCTCAGGAAGTTTTGCAGAAAAATGCTCAGTGGAAATTGGCAAACGATCTTCCCCAGTCGCTTGCAGCTTGGTTTAGAGGGATGAAGCAAAAACCCACCGTAGATACGACTGTGAGTGCAAAACAAGCTATAGCAAAGTCTGCCGTAAAAGTTCTGAGCGCTCAATTTACTAAACCTTTTATTGCTCATGGTTCAATCGGACCTTCTTGTGCAGTTGCCTTGATGCAAGATGGTGGCATTACGGTCTGGACTCATAGTCAGGGCATGTATCCCTTGAGAGCGGATTTGATAAAAACCTTAGGCCTGCCTGCAGAAAAAATTATCTGCATACACAAAGAGGGTTCAGGTATGTATGGGCAAAGTGGTGCGGATGACGTTGCTTTAGACGCAATGTTAATTGCTAGAGCGCTTCCTGGGAAACCGATTCGCGTGCAATGGATGCGCGATGATGAGTTTAAGTGGGAGCCGTATGGCTCGGCAATGATTATGAATCTTGAGGCCTCTCTTGACCAGGAGGGGAATATTGTTGATTGGAAGCATGAGCTTTGGAGTAATACCCATAGCACTCGACCAGGCGAGCCCACTGGCGATAACTTATTGGCAAGTTGGTATCTTGAAAAGCCGTTCAAGCCAAGTCCTGTTAAAAATATCCCGCAGCCTGCTGGAGGCTCAGATCGTAACGCGGTCCCTCTATATGTGTTTCCCAATCAAAAGGTCGTGAATCATTTATTGCTCGACATGCCTGTGCGGGTTTCCGCTTTACGGACGCTTGGAGCTTATGCCAATGTCTTTGCCATCGAATCGATGATGGATGATCTGGCTAAGGCAGCTAAGCTTGATCCTGTGGAGTTTAGGTTGAAGCATTTACAAGATCCTCGGGCTCGTGACGTTATCACTCATGTAGCAAAGATGGCGGCATGGCAAAAAACACCTCTTGCATCCAAGAAAAAAGGGAAGCTATACGGTCGTGGTATTGCTTTTGCAAAGTATAAAAATCTTTCGGTCTATGTCGCCTCTATCGCTGATGTTGAGATCGATCCTAAGAGTGGAAAAATTGTTGTTACCGATTTATATGCCTCGGCCGATGGTGGTTTGGCGATTAATCCCAATGGTTTTAAAAACCAGATTGAAGGGGGTTTAGTGCAAACAACCAGCTGGACTTTATTTGAGTCGGTACCCTTTAATCAAGAAGGTATTCAGGTGAGTTCCTGGGCTGAGTATCCGATTCTACGGTTTTCAGATGTACCTAATGTACATGTTGAGATCATTAACCGTGAAGACGAAAAATCGCTTGGTGTGGGAGAGGGCTCTCAAGGACCTGGTTGCGCAGCGATTGCAAATGCTGTTGCCAATGCACTAGGTCAAAGGATCTTTGATTTGCCTTTAACGCCTGAAAGGGTCAAGGCAGCCTTAGCACTCAGCACTCAGACTACCTAAATAGAACTACTGAATTACTTCTGCTCTCTTTCTTCAAGGTTCGCGCTCTCTTGAGCGCGAATATCTGCTATCCAGAACTTACCAGTATCGACAGGATTATCCAAGCATTGCCCTGAATAGACAGGCTAACTGAGGTATTTTCTAGGTAAGAGCAAAAATTGAGCAATAAAGAAGTGCGCATAAAACTAATCAAGTGTTTAATACTATGACAAGAGTGTATTTCACTCGCATTCATTATTTATAAATCTGGGAGATCAGCATGTTTGAGAAATATTCATTACGCAAAGTACGAGGCATTGCCTTTGCTGCGGTTGCAGTAATTATTTCTATTGCTGATTGGGCGCACGCTGCCGATGAATTTCCAAATAAACCCCTGCGGATTATTGTTACTGCCGCACCTGGTGGCACGACTGACATTGCAACACGTCAGCTCGCAAATGTTCTAACAAAAGAGCTTGGCCAGACGGTGATTGTCGAAAATAAAGCGGGTGGTGCAGGCATTATTGCCCTTCAAGCTTTGATCAGCTCACCTGCTGATGGCTACACCATGGCCATGGGCAATATCGGTACTAATGCAATTAACTATAGCCTATATAAATCCCTTCCTTATAAGGTTGAGGATATGGAGCCAATCACTGTTGTGCTGGCTACCCCAAATGTGTTGGTGGTGAATGCAGACTTTCCAGCGAAGACGGTGGCTGAATTGATTGCCATGGCTAAGGCCAATCCTGGTAAATACTCCTTTGCCTCATCTGGTCGCGGTCAGTCCATTCATATGTCTGGTGAACTACTGCGTGTGCAAGCTGGTATCGACATCTTTCATGTCCCATACAAAGGCGCTGGACCTGCCTTAGCGGATTTATTAGCTGGGCAAGTCAATATGATGGTGGATAACTTGCCAAGCTCAATGCAATACATTAAAGCTGGAAAGTTAAGAGCTTTGGCTGTGACTAGTAAGACTCGTGTGGCCGAGTTGCCAGATGTACCAACCATGATGCAAGCGGGTTTTCCTCATTTTGAAGTGACTGCTTGGTTTGGTTTATTTGTTCCTGCAGGCACACCTAAGCCAGTGATCGACAAGATTTATGCAGCAGTAAAGAAGTCTCTTGAAACACCAGAGATTAAGCAACGCTGGAAAGACTTAGGCGGGTGGTCAGTAGGCGATACGCCTGCGAATACAAAACTGTTTGTTGCTGCAGAGAAAAAGAAATGGGAGCAGGTAGCATCCCAAGCCAAGATCGAAAAAGAATAATTTACTACTTCAATGATGAATAGCGCTGTAAAAATAAAAGGCCAATGAATCTTATTGGCCTTTTGGGTTGATGCAGCATCAGCTTTGCGATTGACTTATTTAGTCTGCCTGTACTTTTGCATCCTTGATCACCTTAGCCCACATATTCAGTTCACGTGCGATGCGTT
>CAIMXN010000073.1 GCA_903845455.1 uncultured beta proteobacterium
ATTAGTACAGCATCAATATTGTATTGGGCCCAAAGCTCTTGAGAGCGCACGAAGGTATGACGACTGATGACTGAACCATCATCTTGAATCTTCGCTGTTCCTCCGCCCCCGGGAAAAAGCAACACTAGTGCTTTAGGTTTTAGCGCTTTCATTAAAAGGGTTTGCGTGGGTTGATCGCCACCATGGGGGACACTAATAACCTGAGCACTCACCCCTGTACCAGTAAAGAAAAATATGAGTGCAAGCCAGAATTTACTCACCCAATCAGCCTTTTACTTTATATCTAAAGGGCTTGCCAAAAAGTCCCCATTGGCTGCTAGCCAGTCTATGTAACGGCTGACACCCTGCTCGACATTCAGGAAGGGCTCCTTGTATCCAGCAGCGCGTAGCTTAGTTAAGTCAGCTTGTGTGAAGCATTGATATTTACCTTTAAGCGCTTCCGGAAATGGGATGTACTCAATCGCTTTTTCTTTTACCAATTCTTGCAGGCTTGCTGGATTAGCTTTATCAAGCTTACGCATAGCATTGGCGACCGCATGAGCCACATCATTAAATGGTTGTGCACGCCCACTACCTAAATTGAAGATGCCACTAATCTCAGGATGATCCAAGAAAAATAAATTTACCTTGACTACATCTTCGACAGAGACAAAATCACGACTTTGTTCACCAGGAGCATAGCCACCATATTCACCAAATAGTTTTACTAGACCATTCGCTTTGTACTGATGGTATTGATGAAAGGCAACTGATGCCATGCGGCCCTTATGGGATTCACGCGGGCCATAAACGTTGAAGTAACGGAAACCCACTACTTGGGCTGAATTAGCATTCTCAGCAAAACGCTTGCGCATCACCTGATCAAAGAGAAACTTGGAGTATCCATAAATATTTAATGGCTTCTCATGTTCGCGGCTCTCGACAAACACATCTGAACCGCCATAAGTTGCAGCTGAAGAGGCATACAGAAGTTGTACTTTCTGCTCTGTACAGATATCCAACAAATCCATGGTGTAGCGATAGTTGTTTGCCATCATAAAGATGCCATCGGTTTCCATCGTGTCGGAACAGGCCCCCTCATGAAAGACTGCCTTGACTTTACCTAAACGGCCGCTGCTAAAAGCCTCTAAAAACTCGTCCTTATCTAGGTAATCAATAATGTCCAAATCCGCTAGGTTGCGATACTTATCGGCAGGACGAAGATCGTCGACCGCAATGATGTTATTCTCACCACGCGCATTTAAGGCTTGAACGATATTGGCGCCAATAAAACCAGCCGCCCCAGTAACAATGATAGTCATTGCAATTCCTCAGAAGTAACCGTTGCTGTACCTAGCTTACCAACCACAATACCGCCAGCCCGATTAGCCAAAGCCATCGCCTTTTCTAAAGGCCATTTAGTGGCTAATGCAACAGCTAAGGTAGCAATGACAGTATCGCCAGCGCCCGAGACATCAAAGACCTCACGTGCCTGAGCTTTTACATGGCTTACGCCTGCATCTGTAAATAAGCTCATACCTTCTTCAGATCTCGTTAATAGTAAGGCTTGTAAATTTAAAGATCTTCTGAGGTCTTGTGCTCTGCGTGTTAAATCTTCTTCACTGGTCCACTGCCCTACCACTTGGCGTAATTCACTTCGGTTTGGAGTTAAGACTGTGGCGCCACGATATTTCTCATAATCCTCACCCTTAGGATCTACAAGAATGACTTTATTTTTTGCACGAGCTTGCTCAATCATCAAAGCAACCTGGCCTAAAGCGCCCTTGCCGTAGTCAGACAAAATCACGACATCAGCATTGCCAAGAGATTTTTCAAAACGCTCAAGCTTATGAGCTAAAGCAGTTTCACTAGGGGCCTCTTCAAAATCCAAACGAATCAATTGCTGCTGCCGTGCAATGACCCGTAACTTCACTATTGTTGGAACTTTGCCATCAACTTCTAACTGGCTATCAACACCACTAGATTTAAGTAGTTCAGTGACGCGACGACCAGCCTCGTCATCACCAATCACACCCAGAATTGTGGTCTTTGCGCCCAATGCAGCAACGTTACGCGCTACGTTCGCAGCCCCACCTAAACGCTCGTCAATCTTGCCGACTTGAACAACAGGAACTGGCGCCTCTGGAGAGATACGATTGGTATCGCCAAACCAATAGCGATCAAGCATGACATCTCCCACCACTAATAAGTGGGTTTTAGAGAACTGTTCTCGGTTAGCTTTTTCCACGGGAAGACTTTTTCTTTTATTTAATAATTTTTAATTATGACGACCAATGCCTTTGTACTCAATACCCAATTCTTGCATAGCCTGTGGCTCATATAAATTACGGCCATCAAAAATAATAGGCTGCTTTAGCTTTTGCATTAAAACTTCAAAATCAGGACTGCGAAAAGCCTTCCACTCAGTCACAATCACTAGGGCATCGCAACCATCCAAGGCAGACATTGGGTCTTTAGCCATTGAGATCTTCTTCAAACCATCAGGGTTACCTTTAAAATCCAGTTCTAGGCTGTGTTTTGCCTCTGGCATCGCAACAGGGTCATAGGCCACAATTGACGCGCCACGCTTGACCAACTCACCAATAATGACCCGACTTGGCGCTTCGCGCATATCGTCTGTGTTTGGCTTGAAGGCTAAGCCCCATAAGGCAAATTTCATATTGGAAAGGTCTTTACCAAAACGCTTTTCGATCTTCTCAACCAAAATCGTCTTTTGAGCCTCATTAACAGCTTCAACAGCGTCCAAAATCTTGAGATCTCTGCCATATTCCATTGCAGTCTTTGAGAGTGCAGAAACATCTTTGGGAAAGCATGAGCCTCCATAGCCGGTACCCGAGTACAAGAAACCATAACCAATCCGTGAGTCTGAACCAATACCTTGGCGAACCGACTCAATATCAGCACCAACGAGATCAGCTAGATTCGCAAGCTCATTCATAAAAGAGATGCGGGTAGCTAACATCGCATTAGCGGCATACTTGGTTAACTCAGCACTCTTTACATCCATATAGTAGGTACGCTCATGGTGACGATTAAACGGTGCATAGAGTTTGCGCATTTGCTCTTTAGCATGTAAACCTGATGGGGTGCTCTCAGTACCAATCACAATCCGGTCAGGGCGCATAAAGTCTTCTACAGCAGCACCTTCTTTTAAGAACTCAGGATTAGAAACGACAGAGCACAGTTCTGGGCTCAAACCTTTTTTTTGGAGCTCTTCAATAACTGCCGCAGAAACCTTATCGGCAGTACCTACCGGTACAGTAGATTTATCGACGATCACTTTAGGGGCAGTCATGTGCCGCCCGATATTACGAGCAGCAGCAACGACATACTGTAAATCAGCCGAACCATCTTCATCAGGA
>CAIMXN010000074.1 GCA_903845455.1 uncultured beta proteobacterium
CAACACTCAGTCGTGAATTTAAATAAAGGAGATCAACATGATTATTGGTGTACCTCAGGAAGTTAAAAATAATGAGTTTCGTGTGGGCCTTACCCCAGGAAATGTTAATGGGCTCTGTAAGCAAGGCCATGCGGTGCTAGTTCAGCGTGGTGCGGGTGGACAGATTGGCTTAAGCGATGAGTCTTATCGAATTGCTGGAGCTACTTTGATCAATAGTGCTGCAGAGGTGTATGGCAAAGCAGAGATGATCGTGAAGGTAAAAGAACCTCAAGCACAAGAGTGTGCAATGTTGCGTGCAGATCAAATTTTATTTACCTATTTGCATTTAGCGCCCGATCCAATACAAACCAAAGCATTGATTCATTCTGGGGCAACCTGTATAGCTTATGAAACCGTTACCTCTATCCATGGTGCACTTCCTCTGTTAGCGCCGATGAGTGAAGTAGCTGGCAGGATGTCGATTCAAGCTGCAGCCACGCATTTAGAGAAAACCCACGGTGGACTTGGAGTATTGATGGCAGGTGTGCCTGGAGTTGCGCCTGCCAAAGTAGTGATATTGGGTGGCGGTGTAGTTGGCCGTAATGCCCTGCAAATGGCAGTAGGTATGGGGGCTGATGTTTGTATCTTTGATCGTGATATCGAGCGCTTGCGTCAGATTGATGCTCTGTATGGCAATCGTGTCCAAACGTTTTACTCTGATCCACTTTCAGTTGAGCGTGAGATATGTGTAGCGGATGCGGTGATTGGGGCAGTCTTACTGCCAGGTGCAGCAGCACCAAAGTTAGTGAGTCATGAATTGGTGCGCAAGATGAAGGCAGGTTCAGTCGTGGTGGATGTGGCGATTGATCAAGGGGGTTGCTTTGAAACTTCTAAGCCAACCACCCACACCGACCCTACATTCCTAGTGGATGGTGTGATCCATTACTGTGTCGCAAATATGCCAGGCGCCGTGGCGAGAACCTCAACCTTTGCCTTAACCAATGCAACCTACCCCTTTGTAGAGGTCTTAGCTAATCGCGGCGTGATGAAAGCATTAGCCATTGATCATCATCTGCGCAATGGCTTGAGTGTGCATCGTGGCGTACTTACTTCCGAGCCTGTAGCACAAGCTCAACGACTGGACTACATCCCAGCTGAAGAGCTTTTAGCTGTTTAGTGGAGGTTAACTTAGATCAGAAACCAAGGAGGCTAGTGTTTCGGGTGCAAGGGTTTTGACATGCATGGGGTATTCCTTGTGGTCACAACCCACCATCATCTGAGCACCAGCCTTTAGAACTTTTTTCATATCCTCAGTAAGGTCAAAGCGCATGAAATGCACCGCTGAGGTTTTTTCTTCGGTAGAGCGTTCTAGATCTTCATCAGCAATTGCATAGATGCGTGGCTGACCTTCCACTTCAATAAACATCTGATGTTCAATGCCTACCAATTTTGCTAATGCAACTTTGCGATCTGCTTCATGAGGGTACTCCAACATCATTGTCGCTTTAAAATCGGACCCATCAGGTACTAATGGGTTGTAAGCATTAAGCTCATCCTGAATACCTTCTTCTTCAAAGGTCTTTTCTACGCGCAACATTTCTTGTATTTGATAACGCATTAAAAATTCATTCTCAAAGATCATGGTGAGATGATCACCAAGATGAATGGTACGCAAGCGGCGCTCTGCAATGGCTTTTTCCCGAAAGGCAGGACGCTCTTTGTGATATGCCTCTAGGCTTAAGAGGCTATCGTGTGTAATTTTTCCCATACTGCTATTTTCCTATTCTGTTAACTTCTAAATTTATAAACCGTAGGCTTTTGCAAGCAAGGTCAGTGGATGCGCCATTTCTGCTTTTGGTAAGCCAAGCTCTTCCATACCTTGTTCGATATGGTGACCAGCAAGTTGACAGTCAGAGCTAATGTAGTTTGGTTCTTCTTCAGCCATTCTTTTAAAGACAGGCTTACCAATCTTCATCGCCATTTCATGAAACTCTTTCTTTACCCCCCAAGTACCAGAGTGGCCAGAGCAACGATCAACCACGTTGACTTCTGTGCCAGGCACTAAGCGCAATGCCTCTGCTGTTTTTTGGCCAACGTTTTGCACGCGAGAGTGACAAGCCATGTGATAACTGACGTGACCTAATTCTTTAGTGAAATCAGTCTTAAGTAAACCATCAGAATTGCGGGCCACGAAATATTCAAATGGATCCCACATGGCTTCTTTAACGAGTTGAGTATCTTCACAATCAGGGAACATTAATGGAAGCTCTTGTTTAAACATTAGTGTGCAAGAGGGGATGGGGGTTAAGATCGCATAACCCTCACGCGCTAACTTAGCGAGTTTTGGAATATTCTTTTCTTTATTTTCTGCAACAGACTCTAGATCACCCAATTCCAGCTTAGGCATACCGCAACAGGCTTCCTTGTCTACAAGCTCATATGGAATTTGATTGTGTTTGAGAACTTTAATCAGGTCTTGGCCAATACCGGGTTCGTTGTAATTGATATAGCAAGTAGCATAGATCGCAACCTTGCCTGGTGTTTTCTTGCCATCAATCACTGGAAGCTTCTCTGATTTTTTTGCAAGCTGAGGAAAAGTCTTGGTAGCGTACTCCGGAATCCAGGCGTTTTTATCAACCCCAAGCGCACCTTCCATGACGAGGCGTGCAAGTCCAGTGCTGTTCACTGCATTGACAGCTTGCGTCACAATCGGGATGCCAGCAAAGTGACCCAGCTTATCTGTGGAGGACAATAACTTATCGCGAAAGGTGGCTTTGTCATCTTTGAAGTTAACGGCCTTAGCGCGCAACATTAAATGAGGAAAATCAATATTCCAAGGATGTGGTGGCACATAAGGACATTTGGTCATGTAGCAAACATCACAGAGATAGCATTGATCTACTACCTTTTGATAGTCTGCTTTATCAACTTGTTCCATCTCCAAATCTTCAGTAGCGTCTACTAAATCAAATAGGGTGGGAAAAGAGCCACAGAGACTGACGCAACGACGGCAGCCATGGCAAAGGTCAAAGACACGTTCCATCTCATTTTCGAGATCCACTTTGTCGTAGAACTGCGGGTTTTGCCAATCTAAGGGGTGGCGGGTTGGAGCCTCTAAACTACCTTCGCGAGTTGTCATTTGTATCCTCTATGCTGGTGGGTGACATTCATCACTATTTGTATGGTCGTAAGTGTAGGGCGCAGAGGCTTAATAGCCAAATTGTATTAATTAACAATATTGATAGAAAATACCTAACTTACTGAATTTATGGACCTTTCTGCATTAACGCTGTCAGCTGGGGTGGTTGCCTTAGCGGAAATGGGTGATAAGACCCAATTACTCTCCTTGATGTTGGCTGCCCGATATCCCAAACAGGCTATAGCTATTATTGGAGGAATTTTCATTGCGACAATTGCAAACCATGCCTGTGCTGCCTTTTTAGGTCAGTGGTTGACAACTTTTATGAGCCCAGAAGCCTTGAAATGGGTCTTAAGTCTGAGTTTTCTGGGAATTGGTTTGTGGTTATTGGTACCAGATCACATTGATGATGCGGCGGACTCTAAAGTGGCTGACCGAGCTTTCCAGGTATTGATGCTGACAGTCGGCCTGTTCTTCTTAGCCGAAATGGGGGATAAGACCCAGATTGCCACAATTGCCCTTGGTGCAAGGTATACCGATGTTTTCTCGGTAACGGTTGGCACTACTTTGGGGATGATGTTGGCCAATGCTCCTGCTGTTTGGATTGGTCAAAAATTTATCAAGCGCATGCCAATTAAGTGGGTGCATGCAGTCGCGGCATTCACTTTCATTGCGATTGGCGTTGCTACGCTAATCTGGAGCTAAGCTCAAGGACGATTAAAATTGCCTAATGAAAACTGATCTGCCACAGAGCTTTCGTAGGCTCGAATACCACCCTCCAAATTACACCTTCGGGCAAGTGGAACTCGATATCGCGCTGGATCCTGCGCGCACGATTGTCAAAAGTCGGCTTGAGGTATTACCAGGAAAAAGTCATGAAGCTGGAGCACCTTTGGTATTACAGGGGCAAGAGCTCGAGTTTGTCAGTTTACGCATCAATGGCGTGGCTCATCGTCATTTTGAATTAACACCAGAAACACTGAGTATTCATTCTTTGCCCAATGAAGGTCAAGATCTCTTTGTGGTTGAAATCATTTGTATTTGCGTTCCTGAGAAAAACACTTCCCTCATGGGTTTGTATGTTTCGAATGGTAATTTTTTTACGCAGTGCGAAGCCGAGGGCTTCAGAAAAATTACCTACTTCTTAGACCGTCCTGATGTGATGGCCAAATTCCGCGTGACCTTGCGTGCACGTGAAGCGGAATGCCCAGTGTTACTAGTTAACGGAAATTTACTCAGCACTGAGAAGTTACCTAATGGTTGGCATAGCACCATATGGGAAGATCCCTTCCCAAAACCATCCTATTTATTTGCATTGGTGGCTGGCAAGCTGGAATGTATTGAAGAAACCATTACGACTAGTAGTGGTGCGAAAAAGTTATTGCAAATCTGGGTCGAGCCACACGATCTCCAAAAAACCCGTCATGCCATGGATTCCTTAATTGCATCGATTCATTGGGACGAAAAACGTTATGGCTTGGAGCTCGATCTTGAGCGCTTCATGATTGTGGCGGTGAGTGATTTTAATATGGGTGCGATGGAGAATAAGGGCCTCAATATTTTCAATACCAAGTATGTCTTGGCGCAGCCTGAGACGGCAACTGATGTGGACTTTGCCAATATTGAAAGCGTTGTAGCACACGAATATTTCCATAACTGGACCGGTAATCGTGTAACTTGCCAAGATTGGTTCCAGCTCTCATTAAAAGAGGGTTTAACAGTATTCCGCGACCAAGAGTTCTCTGCCGACCAAATGGGTAGTGAGTCTGGTAGGGCGGTGAAACGTATTGAGGACGTTCGTACTTTACGTCAACTACAGTTTCCAGAAGATGCGGGTCCTATGGCGCATCCCATTCGTCCAGATGAGTATCAAGAGATCAATAACTTCTATACCGTTACTGTCTATGAAAAGGGCGCTGAAGTTGTGCGGATGTATCAAACCTTGTTAGGGCTTGATGGTTTTCGCAAGGGTATGGATTTGTACTTCAAGCGACATGATGGTCAGGCGGTCACTTGTGATGACTTCTTAGCAGCGATGGCAGATGCAAATAATTGTGACTTAATGCAGTTTAAAAATTGGTATAGCCAGGCTGGTACACCGCGGGTTAGGGTTGAGGAGCAATATGACGCTGCTCAAAAGCAATATCACCTCACCTTAAGCCAAAGCTGCGCGCCCAGTCCTGATCAAGCAGAGAAGAGGCCTTTCCATATTCCACTGAAGGTGCGCCTGTTAACTTCATCTGACGATCAAGTGGAGCAGTTACTAGAGCTTAAGGAAACAAAGCAATCTTGGACTTTTGACAATATCAATGAGCGCCCAGTTCTGTCGATTAATCGCAATTTCTCTGCACCAATTAATTTAGATTTTGCTCAAAGTGAAGAAGATTTGTTAATCCTGTTCTCAAGCGATGACGATGCCTTTAACCGTTGGGAGTCTGGGCAGAAATTAGCAATGCAAATGATTTTGGAAAATCGTTTGCCCGATGAGCAATTAATGAATGCCTACCGTCATCTCTTGATGGATTCTGAATTAGATCCTGCATTTAAAGAGCTCGCACTCACATTGCCAGCCGAAACCTATTTGTATGAACAATGTGCTAGCGTCGATCCACAGCAGATCTACAGCTCAAGACGGGCATTCCGTCGAGCATTGGCTAGTGGCTTGCGCTTAGAGTGGGCTGCTTTGTATCAACAAATGCAAACGCCTGATGGGTTTAAGCCGGATGCCATCAGTGCGGGTAAGCGTGCGCTCAAGAATTTGGCTTTGAGCATGTTACTGGAGGCAGATGCGCCGATCTGGTCTGCTATGGCAGTCAATCAACACCAAAATGCTGACAATATGACTGATCGCTATGCGGCTCTAGCTGGCTTGGTGATTCATGGAGCGAAAGCAGCAAAAGAATGCCTGGCTGATTTTTATCAGCGCTTTGCCGATGATCCTTTGGTGGTGGATAAATGGTTTGCTTTGCAATCGAGTCGCCCACCAGTCGATGGCGCCGAGCCGACC
>CAIMXN010000075.1 GCA_903845455.1 uncultured beta proteobacterium
GCTCTTGGGTGCCTTCACAGAGTCGAGGGTGAGGGTGATATCACCCTTATTGGTTTTTAGGAGTACTTTCGCCATTGCTTGGTCTACTTTCTGGTAAGTTGGTTGATGGAATGGGGTTGTTTATAGGTGCAACTGCAGGAGCAACCGTAGGAGTAACTACTGCCGCTCTTTTAGGCGGGGGCTTCAGAATATCCCGCAAGGCTTTTGCGCGGTTGCTAAAGAGGCGTTGATTGGGTTGAGCTTCTGCCGCATTCTCATAAGACTGTGCGCCCAGACGAATATAGATTTCGCCAAGATTGGCCGAAGCAATGGCATAGCTTGGGCGTAGTTTGAGAGCAAGCTCTAAATAATCACGCGCTTCGATCCATTGATCTTGATTGGCCGCCAATGCAGCAAGGTTGTTATAAGGTTCTGGAAGCTCAGGAAATTGCTGGGTAATTTCTACTAAGGTTTTTTTAGCTTGATCAAACTGGCGCAGTTCAATTTGCAGACGTGCTTTTAAGAAGCGTAGTTGAACATTGCGGGGGGATTTTTTAATATGGCTATTGACCAGATCAATCGCTTCAGAATATTTGCGTGCTTTGAGAAGCTTCTCCACATCAGAGGGCACTGCATTTTTAGTGATTGGATCTGGCTCAATAATCAAGAAGGATAGGAAGGGCAGAGCCACTTCCTCGGATAACTGCGGATTTTGAGAATCATATCCAGTATTAGTTGACAGTCTTGGTGGGTCATTAGGGCCATCAGCCCCTAAATAAGGCTGGGTTGCGGCTGTAGGGGTGCCACTTTGCTGAATATTTAAGGCCTTGATTTCAGCACTGGCTTGCTGTTGAGCGGGCGTGCTACAGCCTGCCAAGCTTAGGGCGGCTAAGAGGGTGACCAAGATCCCAATCAAGATTGGACGCTGTGCTGAGGAGGTAGCTGACATAGGGAGAAGGGTGTAAAACTGACTCATTCGATATACTCAGCGCTCAGTCTAACAAATTGGCGCTACTTGCCCCACCTTTATAGCCATATGCTACAAATCTATAACACTCTAAGCCGCTCGAAACAGGTATTTAAGCCGATAGTCCCGGGTAAGGTGAAGATGTACGTGTGCGGTATGACGGTTTATGACTTTTGTCATATTGGTCATGCGCGGGTCATGATTGTTTTTGATATGGTGGTACGGTGGCTGCGGGCTAGTGGCTATGAGGTGATTTATGTGCGCAATATCACCGATATTGACGACAAAATTATCAAACGCGCTGTTGAAAATGGCGAACCTATTGCAGCTCTCACCAATCGCTTTATCGATGCGATGCATGCTGATTCTGATGAATTGGGTTTAATGCATCCCGATCAAGAGCCCCGTGCTACTGACTACATTACTCAGATGCAAGGCATGATTGGTCGTCTGATTGAGAATGAACTGGCCTATCAAGGCGAAGATGGCGACGTGAACTTTGCCGTGCGTTTATTTCCCCAATATGGAAAGCTCTCGGGAAAAAGCCTCGATGAATTAAATGCGGGTGAGCGCGTAGCGATTGGCGGCGGTAAACGTGATCCCTTGGACTTTGTTCTTTGGAAGGGTGCTAAACCAGATGAGCCTGCAGATACCCGCTGGAAGTCTCCTTGGGGCGAGGGTAGACCCGGTTGGCATATTGAGTGCTCAGCGATGTCTTGTGACTTGCTGGGTGAACATTTTGATATTCATGGTGGTGGTGCAGATTTGCAATTTCCGCATCATGAGAATGAAATCGCTCAGAGTGAAGGCGCCTTATATGGCCAAGAACGTAAAGCGACAGATGAGCCCTTTGTTAATTATTGGATGCATAACGGCCACATTCGTATGAATGAAGAGAAGATGTCTAAGTCTTTAGGCAACTTCTTTCTCATTCGCGATGTATTGAAAAGCTTTGATCCTGAAGTGGTGCGCTTCTTCATGCTCAAAGCTCACTACCGTAGTCCGATTAATTACAGTGATGCTCAGTTAGAAGAAGCACGTGCTGGTCTAGTGCGGCTCTATACTGCCTTAGCGCAAATGCCTGTAACAACCAATATCCCCTTAGCTGCCGATTCTGCTTGGGTGCAGCGTTTTACGCTCGCCATGAATGATGACTTCAACACGCCAGAAGCAATTGCGGTCTTCTTTGATTTGGCTACTGAACTTAATCGCGCTCAAGGCGATGAGAAATCTCTCTTAGCTAATACTTTGCGATCGCTCGCAGCGACCATGAATTTTTTACAACGCGACCCAACAGCCTTTTTAAAAGCCGGATCAAAAGGTAGTAAGCCAAGTTTAAGTACAGAATCAATTGAAGCGCAGATTGCTGCACGGGTAGCTGCTAAGCAGGCCAAAGACTTTACTCAAGCCGATGAGATTCGTAAGCAACTTCTAGAGCAGGGTGTTGTTCTTGAAGATAAACCCGGCGGTATTACTGAATGGCGAAGAGCGTAGTGAGCCCCGCCAAAGAAAAGCTTACAGACGTGATTGCGCAGGATATTGCCCCAGAGTATTGGGAACAAGCATGCGCTGAGCTGATCAAGCATGACCGCATCTTAAAGCGCTTGATTCCTAAATATGGTTCAGGTTTTTTAGTCACCCGTGGTGATGCTTTCACTACCTTGGCAAGAGCCATCGTCGGGCAACAAATTTCAGTGGCTGCTGCACAATCGGTATGGAATAAAGTACTTCTTGCTGCTAAAAAGAAAGTCAGCCCTAAAAATATTTTGGTGCTGAGTGTTGAAGAATTGCGTGCGGCAGGATTATCGGGTCGTAAGGTGGAATACATTCGTGATTTAGCGGAGCACTTTGATTCTGGTCGTTTACATGCCCGCCAGTGGAAAGGCATGGATGATGAAAGTGTGATCAAGGAATTAACCGCCATTCGGGGGATTGGCCGCTGGACGGCTGAAATGTTCCTCATTTTCAACATGGTCAGACCTGATATTTTGCCTTTGGACGATGTGGGGCTGATTCGAGCTATTTCCCTCAATTACTTCAGTGGAGAGCCTGTGAGCCGGCATGAGGCCCGTGAGGTGGCTGCTAATTGGGCCCCGTGGCGCACGGTTGCAACCTGGTATATGTGGAGAAGTATCGACCCCATCCCAGTTGAATATTAAAATCTAGCTATGAAAACGACTTTCCTGGATTTTGAGCAGTCAATCGCCGAATTAGAGTTGAAGATTGAAGAGCTGCAATTTGTACAAGATGAATCGTCAGTAGACATTTCTGACGAGATCAAAACGCTGTCTGAAAAAAGCCAGCAACTGACTAAAGAGGTCTATGCCAACCTGACACCATGGCAAGTATCGCAAGTAGCGCGCCATCCACAAAGACCTTACACCTTAGATTATGTGAATACCTTGTTCACTGATTTCCATGAGTTACATGGCGATCGTAATTTCGCCGATGATCAATCGATTGTTGCTGGCTTAGCCCGCTTTGGTGATGAGCCCTGTATGGTAATTGGCCATCAAAAAGGTCGCGACACCAAAGAACGCGCCTTAAGAAACTTTGGTATGAGTCGCCCTGAAGGGTATCGCAAAGCAATGCGTCTCATGCGCCTCGCAGAAAAATTTGGGTTACCCGTATTTACCTTTGTTGATACACCTGGTGCATTTCCAGGAATTGATGCGGAAGAACGTAATCAGTCAGAAGCGATTGGCCGCAACCTTTATGTTCAGGCTGAACTAGAAGTGCCTATCATCGCTACGATTATTGGTGAAGGTGGTTCAGGTGGCGCATTAGCGATTGCGATGGGTGATGTCGTACTCATGTTGCAAAACTCCACTTACTCAGTGATCTCACCAGAAGGTTGCGCGTCTATTTTGTGGAAGACTGCAGAAAAGGCCCCTGAGGCTGCAGAGCAACTGGGCTTGACAGCGCAGCGCCTAAAAACTTTGGGGCTGATTGACAAGATCGTGCCTGAACCTATTGGTGGCGCACACCGTGATTACGACACAATGATGGTCAGTATGCGTAAGGCATTGACTGAAGCTTTGAAAACCTTTCAGGGTATGAAAGTGGCTGCGCTACTTGAGCGTCGCCATGAGCGTTTGATGAGCTATGGCAAGTTCAAAGAAATCGAAAGC
>CAIMXN010000076.1 GCA_903845455.1 uncultured beta proteobacterium
GAGCCGAGGTCTACTGCTGCAACAAGATCTGCATCATTGGACCGAAAGTCGACTGGATTGGCTGCCAAAATATTCCCTATGGAAAGATACGCTTATTGAATATGTCTATTTTAAGTAAGAAGCATGACAAATTCATGAAATCACAAGCTAGTCTACTGCGTAAGGGGCTAGGCAGCTAAATTTTGCTCAGAACTAGAGCAAGCTACATCCCCATAACTGCAGAATATGCAGCAATCGCTAGACTTAGTTTTCAGGATGCCATTACACGCAGGGCAGCGATAAAGTTGTTGTGAGGATCCCTGAGGAATCTCAACAGCCTCAGTAGCCTTGCAATGGGGGCAAGTAATGACAGAGTTCAATATTTTGGTTTTCACAAGCAAATAGTGAACTGCAAATATTTCAGGGATAAGACAGCAGTCTTCAGCAGCAATCCCCGAATCCCAGAAGAAACCCCTACAAAGTCTTTTTCTTAGCAGCCTTGAGCTTGCCCGATTTAACCGCTTCACAAAATAGAGCATAGTCAGCCTTATTTTGTTTTGCATAGGCTTTTGCGAACGCATACAGGGCCTTATCTAGCTCCTTAGACCCACCACAGTATCCAGCAATCATCGCAGCATCTCCTGAGCGTGCATGACCTAAGGCAAGCGCCCACCCAAACAACTTTGCATAATCAGGGAAGTTTTGTAGTGATACCTCGCCAGGCCCAAGAGCAATCCCACCCTTCATATCACGCAACTGCCTTAAATAGAAGTCTTGGGTATTTCCAACGGCGCCATAGTTTAAGAAGATATCTGGTGCACCTTGCAAAAGTCGTTGACCCGCAACCACGCGGTGCCCCATATTTGGATATAGAGAATCTCCCAGATAAGGTGTTAAAACCGATTTTTGAGCTTCTTTGTATTGCATAAATAAGGGATCGTTTTCACTATCCCCCTCAAAATAGAGGACCATGCAGTTTGTACCCACACTGCCAACCCCAACCACTTTTCTTGCAAAATCTTTGAGATAGTAGCGTTCGAATAGAACCTGCCTATCTGCCAACAAGGTACTTGAGTAATTCAGAAGCGCCTTATTAATGAGATGTTTTAAGGACTGGCCATAAGTATTTTTAGAAAAATGCTCTATCAATGGTGGTCTATTAATAATTTTTCTGTTCTTGCCAACCAAGGTTGTGAGTTTCTCCAGCACTTGAATATTCCCTTGTCCTTTGGTCTCCTTGAGGTAAGCGTCTAGCTTTTGCTGGTGACTCTTGCTGAAAAACTTGCGGATATCCTTCTCGCCAATAAACTGCTGCGCCAAATCGAGGTATGGCATTTGTGCATATTGAGCCATACGCTTCTGATATTCCGAAGTGATACGGTGTACCAATTTTTTACTGAGAATCTCATCTCCACCCATGCTTTCACAAGCAATCACAGCACTCGATACCAGACGCTTGATATCCCACTCCCAACTTCCTGGAAGGGTTTCATCAAAATCATTGATCCCAAAAACCAGCCGATGCTCTGCCGTACCGAATAAGCCAAAATTCGATACATGCATGTCACCACAAAGCTGCACAGTAATATTGGTAGTCGGCTGATTTGCGAGATCCTGGGCCATAATCGCGGCACCACCTCGGTAAAAGGCAAATGGAGACTGCAACATTCGCTCATAGCGAATGGGAATCAAAGAGGCAATACGGCTCTTAGCCTGTTGCTCAAGCACCTCAACAGGACTCATGCGATTCTTGGGTGGGGTATAAACCCCCTGCTCTGCAAGTGGCAACTTTTTACGCAATGCTCTGCCATCAGCAACACGCTTTTTAATGCTAGGGCGAGGATCCTTAAATGACTCTACAGAATTGAGGACTGCAACTTTAGGAACAGCCATGATTACCTCGTTAAATATGTACTTTGATATTAAACCTTTCAACATAATGCATAGTAGACATTCAATAGGGAAAAATTGTCATGCTTTTGTCATATATTAGTCATATATCAATGTTATTTTTATAAAAATATTGAGAAACGGAGTCCAAGTAATGGAACTTAATTTTGAGTCCCTACCAAACGGAGTTGATTTAATTAATCTTTCTGGAAAAATGGATTTAGCAGGTGCTCAGCAAATCGATTTACGCTTTAATGCCATTGCAGGTAAATCCCATAAAGTGATTGTGAATTTTGAAAATGTCAATTTTTTAGCTTCTATGGGTATTCGCACTCTCATTATGGCGGCGAAAACAATCCAATTGAAAGGCGGAAAAATGGTCATTCTGAAGCCCAATGCCGATGTGGAATCAGTTTTGGTTGGAAGTGGTACCGATACCTTTATTCCAATCTACCAAGATCTAGACACCGCCATCTCGTCTGTCAATATTTGAATTGCCCAATTCAAATACATGAATGTGGATAGTTCAAACATAATCGTTTCAGCTGACTTAGCTGATCTTGAGCAAATTTGCCAATGGGTAGATCAGCTCGGCAATCGTTGGGAACTGCCACATAACACTCTATTTGCAATCCAACTGTGCTGCGAAGAAGGATTCTCCAATGTGGCTCGCCATGGATCGATTCACAAAGATCAAGACCATTCAGAATCAAATCAAGTATTGCTAAAGCTCAACCTGAAAGAGGATGAGGTTAATCTAGAAATCGAAGATCAGGGTATTCCATTTAACCCCTTGACCATGCCGCCTCCCCAGACACCAAAATCAATCGATGAAGTCAAAGTTGGTGGCCTGGGGGTTCATCTGATGAAGAAGTTCTCTAGTAAAATAAACTATGAACGGCGCGGTCATTTAAATCACCTTTCCATTCATTTCTCACTTTTCTCACCCACCAACTCTCTCGCTAGCACCCACTAAATTTAGCATTAAGATGACTGCCTCTCCAATACCTCAGAAATTAGGAGAGATTAGCGCTCTATGGCAGGCTGTTTTAACTACTCAAGGTACTTTGGGGGCAATTGAAAAACTCTTTTTAGAAAATAAAGATCTTCCGGCCTGCATTATTAAAGCTGGCCTCGATGTTGTTGGCATCTTTTCTAGAAATGCTTTTGCTGAAGTATTAAGTCGCCCATTTGCGCGCGAAGTATATATCAAGCGCACCATTGCCAATCTTGTTGAAATCGGCATTGTCGACACTGCTCCATTAGTACTTCCTGCCGAAATGGATGTAGCTGCAGGTGTTGAAGCGGCACTTTCAAGATCTTCTGCACTTGCACATGAACCAGTTATCGTCGTGAAAGATGGTATCTCACTGATTTTAGAAATAGATACCTTACTACGCATTCAATCAGCGCTCTTGCAAGAAACCATTAGCACCAAAGATAAATTACTTCAGGAAGTACAGCGTTCAGCAGACGAACTCAGAAACGCCCGAGATCTACTCCTCAAATCAGAAGAGCACCTTGAAGGTGAAGTTCTAAAACGCACACTTGAGCTTGAAAAAATAAACAGTAACTTAGTACACCGACAAAAACAGATTGATGAAGAGTTAATTGTTGCAAGAACATTACAACAATCAATCCTACCTACTTCACTGCCTACGCACCCGGCCTATGAAGGGCATGCTTTTATGCGCGCTGCCAGAATGATTGGTGGGGACTTCTACGATGCTTTTGCATTAGACGAGCATCGGATAGGATTTATCGTAGCCGATATTAGCGGTAAAGGTGTTCCTGCTGCTTTGTTTATGGTGTTAGTGCGTTCGGTATTTCAAGAGCTAGCACAACAGGCTGTATCCCCTTCTGCATGTCTTGCTCAAGCAAATGCAAAAATTTGCGCCCGCAATCCACTATCGTTATTTGTAACGCTGGTGTACGGTGTACTAGATAACCGCACTGGTGAGTTTGTATTTTGCAATGGCGGTCATCTGATGCCCTATATTTTGCTAAGTGGTGGCGCAATTGAACAACTGACACAACGTCCATCACCTTTGGTAGGTCTACTAGATAATGCGACTTATACAGAACATACTGTCACACTTGCAGCGGGTGATCGTCTTTTATTAATCACCGATGGTGTTACTGAGTGTTTTAATAGTGATGATGAGGTTTTTGGGGAAATGCGTTTACTACACATTTTACAAAATTCACATTCTCTTACTATTAAGGAATTGCTAGGGGAAATTGACTTAAGTTTAGAAAAGTTTTCTAAAAATATCCCTGCCTCAGACGATGTGACTGCCCTAGCGATTCATTACCTAGGTATGCCTTGAGCAATCATTGAGTCCTCTCTACAGCCTTACCAAATAGTCTTTAGGCTGTCATTTGAATGGCATACACTAATGCTTTAGTGCTAACACCCTAGAAAGCCTCTTAATGGATCTTCAGCAATCTTTAGTAGCGCTTTTCTGCTGCATTACCCTACCCGCTCTAGCGACCGATATCACTGGCGCTGGAGCCTCATTTCCATACCCGCTCTATTCTAAATGGGCTGAAACCTATAGGGCGAAGACTGGCGTAAAGGTCAACTACCAATCCATCGGCTCTTCGGGTGGTCTTAAACAAATTAAGGAAAAGACCGTCAGCTTTGCTGCTTCGGATTACCCTCTGAAATATGAAGACTTGCAAAATGAAGGGCTCATCCAGTTTCCGGCAATTATTGGTGGAGTTGTGCCCATTGTGAATATTACTGGTGTTAAGCCAGGCCAATTAAGGCTCACGGGGCTTGTCTTGGCCGATATCTTCATGGGAGAAATCGTGCGCTGGGATGATCCAAGAATCCAATTACTGAACCCTGAACTCAAGCTTCCTCCAAAACCCATTACTGTAGTTCATCGCGCTGATGGATCAGGCACTACTGCAGTTTTTGTAGACTATCTTTCAAAAGTGAGTTCGAAATGGAAAAACACTATAGGTGCTGGACCTACTGTGAAATGGCTTGCTGACAGTTCCATTGGGGGAAAGGGCAATGAGGGAGTTGCCTCAACGGTCCGTCGTATCAATAATACGGTTGGCTATGTTGAATACTCTTACATTAAAAAAAATAATCTCAGCCATATACAACTCTTGAATTCTAATGGGAACTTCGTTCAACCTAGTGATGCTGGATTTAGCGCAGCCTCAGCAGGTACTGACTGGACAAAAATCCCGGGAATGGGTGCTTTCATTACCAATGCTACAGGAGAAAAATCTTGGCCCATTACCGCTGCTTCTTTTATTTTGCTATATAAAAATTCTGATAATCATGCAGCTAGTGCAGAAGTCTTACGTTTTTTTGATTTTGGATTTCAGCACGGTCAAGCCATTGCGCGCAGTTTAGACTATGTTCCACTACCAGACAGCACCACTGAATTCATTAGAAAATCAGTTTGGAATCAAGTTCAGTGATGTATTCAAAAAGAATTACCGCTACTTTTACTTCTTCTTTTTCTTATCTTTTTTAGATTCTTTTTTTAACTTCTCTGGTTTGCCATTGGAATAAACACACCATTTTCTAATTTCTTCGAATAACTCATCCAAGTCCTCATAAGCCAAAGACTTGAAATCTAGAAGGCTGATATGCCCTTCTTCTTGCAGTTTTTTTACAGCATCTTTGTACTCGAAAGTAGACATATGAAGAATTTTTCTCTTTTATAGAATAAAACAACGAATCTACTATATCAGTGAAATATGACAATCTGTAAATTCTATTAGCGAGATTAATATATCAACATTGCCTGCAATCTTTGAAGGTAGTCTCATTATTTAGATCTAAATGGCGCAGTAATCGCCCCTTAAAACCAAGGCATTCAAAATCAGAATTTTCAATTGAGAGGAGTTTTTGATAAAGTACTCAGATCCAGGTCATTTAAAGCCTAATATGGGGGTTAAAGTTCCAGTATTAATCCTAAAAGTGTGGGAAGCGACAATCAAGAGGATTGATCTCCATCAAGAAAATTACCAATTAGTGACATCGTTCAGTTACAAACTACTTTAAAGAGATTTTGCCCCATGGATTTTGATTTATTCCTTCATATCGCCCCGCGCCTGTTCCTAGCGATGCTTTCCGGTCTTGTGCTAGGCCTTAATCGACAACTACACCATAAATCGGCCGGGGTCAGAACACATTCACTTGTTGCAATTGGTGCAGCTACTGCCGTACTTTTAGTGGCAGACTTTCCTCAGGATAATGCTCAAGCTGTTAGCCGTGTTCTCCAAGGCCTGATTACGGGCATTGGGTTCTTGGGCGCCGGTCTCATCATTCAAGCAGGTAAAGCAAACCGGATCCATGGATTAACTACAGCAGCTAGCATCTGGGCTGTGGCCCTATTTGGGGCTGCCTTTGGGGCAGGCCAGTATATTCTTGGCTTTAGCGCCCTGATTTTGACGCTATTAGTTTTGATTGTAGGTGGCAGTTTGGAGAAATTTGTAACGCATCACCTTCCAATACGGGAAAGTCAGGATACTGGAAAAGATAAAATACAGTGAGACCTTGAATGGCAGCTAAAAATGGCACTAAATTAGTGCCATTTAAATAAAACTGTCATATTTGAAGCTTATTCTGCAAGGTCTTAACAGACTGTAAGCAAATTGAAGCTCCGGCACTACTTAACTCTATACGCTGCAAAATTAATCTCGTTGAAAAACTTCATTCTTCAGTTGAAGTTTCATGACTTAATGAAGCTATGGGGGGCAAAAATTCAGCTACTCCCTGCTGCACTAGTGCGCTTTTCAAAAACAGGCATTGCCTTTATTAAACATCCCTACATGCCTCTTTCTCAACAGGACTGTTTAAACTGGCTGAAAAAGCGTTGGAAGACTCTTTTAGGATCCTTCAGCGCCCTAGTCATTAGCTTAGCGGTACTCAATGCCAGCGGTTTTTTACCGCTCAGCCTCATTACTGGATCCGATACCAGCAAAGAAAATTTACCCAACGTGATGCTGATTGCAGACTTCTCGGGCCCCTTTAAGGCTACTGGAGAAGCCCTTAAATCAGGCTTTGAAGTAGGGCTAAAACAGTCTGGTACAGGAAGTCTCATCAACCTAGTTAGTAGAGATGATCGCGGCAGTCCTGAGGTCTTGGATGCCCTTGCGGACGGCGCCATGGCAGATTACCGCTTATTAGCCGTTATCGGGCCTGTGCAGCGTTTGGGTGTAGACGGATTTGTGAAAGCGGCTGAAGAAGCCCATGCGCCCTTGATTTTGCCTGTCGGGCCTCCTCGCCCCTTAGACGATAGTAAGTGGGTATTTTCGATGCAACCCAATTTGCAAAAAACAGGTGAATTTATTGGTCACCTCTTATTAAAAATTAAGACCCCTAAGCGTGTTGCGGTGGTCATGTCAAAAGGCCAGCCTGCCAGCCCTTACTTCAGCGGTATTACACAGAGCTTAGTAGACAACAATGTCCAACTCGATAGCACCGAAGTTATTGAAATCGATGGTCTTACAGATGCAAAAACGGGCGCCTCACGTCTACTCTCATTTGATCTCTTATTTTTAGATCTCCCAAGAGACTACGCTCAAGAAATTGTAAAAGGTCTCCGAGACCAAGATCACAAGGGACTGGTGGTTGGTCTTGGTGAATCAGCTGATCCTGCATTTGCACAAGGCTTTGATGCCCTACCTAAAGAGCAATTGCAAAAAGGCTATTACACCCAAAATATGTTGGGCGTGACTCCTTATGCCGCTGACATTGCCAATGAAGTCAGCCGCCCTCTTTCTGAGGCCTTCGTAAAGGCAAATGGTCGTAATCCAGACTGGGCTTATGCCTACGGTTATGACACCGCACTATTATTAGGCGCCTTCCTGAAAGAAAAAAAAGCAGCGCTGAAGAAATCCAACCTAAGCCCTGAAGAATTACGCGAGGCTTTGCGTGCCTGGCTCAGCCAACTATCTAATAAGCCCAATGGACCGCAAGGCTTTACTGGGCCCATTCGCTTTAATCAAAATCAAGAACGTGAAATCCCACCACGCTTAGTGCAATTTAAATATGGCAATAAAACCATTCCCTACTTTTTGCAATTTTCGGATGATGCTCCCGTTTTAGCAGTTGAAGGCGCAAAAGATCCTACTGCTGCAATTATTAATGGTCTGAGCTACCGCATAGTACCGGCAGTCTTTAGTGGCATTCATATTCGCTCTATCCGAGATATTTCCCTTGAAAAAGGAAATTACTTTGCTGATTTTGATTTGTGGTTTAGATCAAATATAAAAATTGATCCTGAAGATATTGAATTTCTACCAACACCACAAGAGCGCCCGAGTCGTGAACTCATAGAGTCGGAAGAACACAATGGGATCTGGTATTCAAGAGTACGCTTTAAAGGGAAGCTCCCTTTAATTACTCGAGCTCGCGATTTAGGCTTAGGAACCTTGCGCTTAAATATTGGTTGGATTGATCATAAGCTCGACAGTTCAAATCTTCGCTTTGTAGTCGATATTGATAGCTTGAGTAAAAATGGCAAAGCATACCCAATTTATGAACAACTAGATAGCGAGGGCTCATTAGAGCGCTCGACAGGATATGACGCCATTGCCTCTGTATTGGCAGCCGAGGATGTTTCCTTGAGGGCATTAGGCGATCCTAGAGCTACCGCAGGGCAGCTGCGCTACTCAACAACTGACCTCAAGATAACCTTGGGTTCATCTACTGCTTTATTGCCTAAAGCATCGATTGCTGCTTCAGCACCGCCTACCGTAATGACCATTGTTTTTGTAATACTGTGCCTATTGCTGTCGGGTATTTTTATCTTGCACACCTTTTTTAAGAAATTGCATTTTCAAAATCTCTTTATTCACCTGCTTATTTTTATTACTTTAGTAGCTGGTGATATGGCATTTTTCACTTCTGAATTAGCTGAAAGTATTTCTGCTGGTTGGCTTATTTTGATTCGCTATTCAATTGATTTGGCATATTACGGCTTTATCGCCGCCATCATCAATGACGTGATGGTACGCCTACTGATTAGAAAATATGGTGACAAAGAAGGTGGTCTTGGCCACACCATGATTGGCGGTCTACGGTTTTTAGTTTACATAGTAGCTTTAGGCCTCTACTACACCACAGTTCTTCAACGAGACTTACTACCCATTTTGGCAACCTCCTCTGTAATATTGACTGTAGTTGGTTTGGCAATGCGTGAGCTCATTTTTGATTTTATGAGTGGTATTGCCATTGCACTGGATGACTCATTATTAGCAGGCAATTGGGTTACCTTAAATTTGCGCTACGGCAGAGTCACTGGAATCATTGAACAATTAGGCTGGCGTTACGTGAAAATCCGTTCCCGAGATAATGTAGTCCATTTAATCCCAAACTCAAATGTATATGCTCAAGTAGTCTCAAACTTCTCGCTAAGTGGAGGCTATCGTCGCGTAGATGTTAACTTTACGGCTAGAAATGAACTTGGTATGGAGTATGTGATTGAGGCTACTGGTAATGCAGCTATAGCTGTCTTACCAACAATTGAAGGTGCTGGTCAAGACTTGCCAGTTCGCGTGGTATGCGAACAATTTAGAATAGATGAAAGTGAGATGAAGGTTCAGTTTTATCTTAAAGATGATGTCTCTTTTGACTCAGCTAGAACAAAAATGCTCTCTGCGATTCATCATTCTTTACTAGATCTTGAGAAAACACATCAAATTTTTGACATTGATAGAGGTTCCAGGGCTAGACGTTACGATCGCAACATACCGACTACTGGAATGGAAAATAACTAAATCCACACGCTGTAGATGAATTCAAGAGAGTTCACCCTACTGAATCATTGTTTGAATTCGCTCAGATGGTATTAACAAAGTAAATTTACTGCCCTTGCCATGGATACTCTCAATGAGTAATTGAGCCTGATGTCGACTGGCAATATGCTTCACAATGGCAAGACCTAGGCCAGTGCCACCCGTTTCCCGCGAACGACTTCGATCAACTCGATAGAAACGCTCTGTTAGGCGTGGCAAATGCTCCGGTGCTATTCCAGGACCTGTATCGGCTACTGAAAATTCACCCTCGCCATGGTCATTAATACGCCAATCAATAGTAATTTCACCATTTTCAGGGGTGTAGCGTATGGCATTACTGACAAGGTTTAGAAAAGCGGAACTCAATTCCCTCTCTTCGCCTAGCACTTTGTAACCCGGCTCAATATGGCAGTAAATCCGTTGCCTGCCTCTAGACAAGGCTTTGGCATCACTCTCGACCACGCTAACCAAGTTATGTACCGAAACAGGGGATAACGGTGCAGGCAGTAAATTAGCCTCCAAATTAGCAAGGGCCAACAAGTCTTCCACAAGATTTTTCATTCTTGTAGCTTGATCCATCATCATGTCGAAATACTCATTCCGCTTTTGCTCGTCTAGTTTTAGGGTTTGGACTGTCTCGAGAAAGCCCATCATGACGGTTAGAGGCGTTCTCATTTCATGAGAAACATTCGCAACGAAATCTCGACGCATTGCCTCAGTTTTACGCAGATTAGTAATGTCTTGAGCAAGCAATAGATGTAACTCGTTGGCAAAGGGGAATAATTGCACCATCAAAGTTAAATTGGATTGCGGCCCCATACCCTCAATAATTAAGGGCTCTAAATAATTTCTCTTAGTTAAGTACTCAAAAAATTCTGGACGACGAATTAAGTAATGAATGCGTTGAAAAGCATCTCTCTTGAAATTCAATCCGAAAAAGGTTTCAGAGATATGATTACACCATTCGATCTTATCCTCCTTGTCGAGCATGATGATGCCATTTGGAGAGGCCTGGAAAGCCTGAATAAAGCGATCATGTTGCTGGCGAATCGTTTGTATTTCCTGCTTGTGTTCTCTGAATTGGCGTTTTAAGCGATGGACCAAATCTTCCCATAACCCACTCACTTCTGGTGTAGAACCATTACCATCACGATTTAAAAAATGCTGGATTTTATATAAATTGAGATACGAATAGGCCAGTGGAATAGAGAGAATCACCACGCAAAGCCCCAAGGCCAAAAGAGGTCCATAGAGAGCATTTGACACATAAGCGGCCACTATTGAAAGGCCGATGATGAAAAAAAAGCGGAGCAAGAAAGCAATCATAGGAATAATACTAGTGCATCTTCATTCCTACAGGGTAAAGGCCTTTTTCCTTAAGTCAGCGTTGGGCTCTTGGTAAGTCGATAACCGCTACCTCGAACAGTCTCAATAAAACGTTCACAGTTCGCCTTAGCCAGGGCTGCCCTCAGACGCTTAATGTGAACATCAACTGTGCGTTCTTCGATATACACATCATTTCCCCAAACCTGATCCAGCAATTGAGTGCGCGTATGTACTCGCTCAGAATTGAGCATCAGAAACTGAAGCAAACGATATTCAGTAGGTCCCAAGATAATAGTTTCAGGATCTTTACCTTGCCATACTGCCGTTACTCGATGGGCTAGCGAGTCAATCATGAGTGGCCCCACACAGAGCAAAGGCTGATCCACCAAAATGGTTCCCTGACGGCGCAGCAATGCCTTAACGCGTGCAATTAATTCTTTAGGAGAAAATGGTTTAGTAATGTAATCATCAGCCCCTGCATCAAGTCCTTGAATTTTATCCAGCTCATCACTTTTAGCAGTCAAAAGAATAATCGGTAGCGATTGAGTTTTGGGGTTTGCTCTTAATTCTTTAGAGAATTGCACACCAGATTTTCCTGGCAGCATCCAATCTAAAATTAACAAATGTGGAGTATTTTCACGCATCATAGCGGCAGCTTCGTCCGCCTGAAAAGCACGTTCTACTTCATAACCTGCATGCGTGAGATTAATAGCAATTAATTCTGCTATTGATGGCTCATCTTCTACTATTAGAATCCGATGACTCATAGCGAAGCCCTAACCTTAAACTGAATATTAGTAATTTACTTATTCGCTTCGCGTTCCAAATCTTCATGGGGAATATGGCGAACATCAGCGCCTTTGGCAACATAAATAACGAACTCAGCAATATTTTTAGCATGATCACCAATGCGCTCAATCGCCTTGGCAATTGTCAGCATATCCAATCCTGTTGAAATAAGGCGCGGATCTTCCATCATATAAGTAACCAACAAACGGACAAATGATCTGAATTCATCATCAATTTGACGATCTTCCTTAACAACGTTGGCTGCAGCTACCGCATCTAAACGAGCAAAAGAATCTAAGCTTCTACGCAATAAAGAAACAGCCATCTGGCCAGATAAGCGAATTTCAGAAATATTGATCTTATTTAAAATGCCGTCAGTAATCAGGCGCTTTGTTCTCTTAGCGACACGCTCAGCTTCATCACCAGCTCTCTCGAGATTGGTGATCGCCTTAGAAACTGCCATCACTAAACGCAAATCGCGAGCTGTTGGCTGGCGCCGTGCTATCACTTCAGCACAATTAGAATCAATTTCTACCTCAAGTTCATTAACTCTTTTCTCGCGCTCAATGACTAAATCGCATAACTCGGCATCCATCTGAGAAAAACCTTGAAGAGCAACCGTAATCTGCGCCTCAACCAAACCACCCATTTCCAGTAGTTTGCTGCAAAGTGAATTTAAATCTGTATCAAATTGTGACGATAAATGATTATCTGGCATTTTAATATTCCTATTAACCGAATCGGCCTGTTATGTAGTCTTCTGTCTCTTTTCTCTTCGGCTTAATGAAGATCTCATCGGTATTACCAAACTCAACCATCTCACCTAAATACATATATGCGGTAAAGTCCGATACCCTTGCTGCTTGTTGCATATTGTGAGTCACAATTGCGATCGTATAGTCCTGCTTTAGTTCATTGACCAATTCTTCAATTTTACCCGTGGAAATAGGATCTAGGGCTGAAGTTGGCTCATCCAATAACAAAATAGAGGGTCTTACTGCTACACCACGTGCTATACAGAGACGCTGCTGCTGACCACCAGACAAAGATAGGCCACTCTGCCCTAACTTATCTTTAACTTCATTCCATAAAGCAGCTTTATTGAGTGCCCACTCTACTCGATCATTCATCTCAGAATTAGAGAGCTTCTCATAGAGGCGTACACCAAAAGCAATATTGTCATAAATAGACATCGGAAAAGGTGTTGGCGACTGAAACACCATACCAATTTGATAGCGCAAGAGGTTTAAGTCCTGGTCTTTATCAAGAATATTCTTGCCATAGAAATTGATGTTACCTTCGGCACGTTGCCCAGGGTATAAGTCATACATGCGGTTTAAAGTTCGTAATAAGGTTGATTTGCCACATCCTGATGGACCGATAAAGGCAGTGACATGTTTTTCTGCGATATCAAGGTTGATATTTTTTAAGCCCTGAAATTTACCGTAGAAGAAATTCATATTTCGAATTTCTAATGCATTCTTCATGACAGCAGTTTCTGGTGTCGCAGAAATATCAAGGTTAATACCTTGCTCTTCAGTTGTGTTCATAAAACGTCCTTCAGTGATGTCGTTCATCTTTTTGATTTATCGCGAAGAAACACGCGAGCTAGAATATTTAAACCAAGAACTGTGCAGGTAATTAATAAAGCACCAACCCAGGCCAAGTCAACCCAATTGTCATAGGGGCTCATTGCAAATTGGAAAATAACCATTGGCAAGTTTGCCATTGGTCCATTCATCTTCCATGAGAAAAATTGATTATTCAATGCTGTAAATAGTAGTGGCGCAGTTTCGCCACTAACCCGCGCAACAGCGAGAAGCACGCCTGTCATGACGCCGCTTTGCGCCGCTTTTAAAGTGATATTGATATTCACTTTCCACTTTGGCGCACCCAAAGCAAAAGCAGCCTCACGTAAGCGTACAGGAACTAAATTGAGCATATTTTCTGTAGTACGCACCACCACTGGAATCGCAATCAATGCTAAAGCTAGGCTCCCAGCCCAACCAGAGAAATGCTTACCAGGCGCAATCACAAAAGCGTAAACAAATAAGCCAATAACGATCGATGGTGCTGACAACATAATGTCGATCACAAAGCGAGTAATTTCTGCCATGGTGTTTTTCTTACCATATTCAGATAAGTAAATGCCAGCCATGATGCCGATTGGCGTGCCAATAATGGTGCAAAAAAAGACCAACATCAAACTACCTACAATGGCGTTAGCCAAACCACCGCCATCTGAACCAGGCCCAGGGGTACTCTGAATAAAGGTATCGATTGAAATTGCTGAAAAGCCTTTAACAACCAAAACCGAAAGAATCCAAAGCAAAAAGAACATCCCGATTGCCATAGCAATCATTGAGATAGTTAATCCAAAAAAGTTTTGGCGTTTACGCTTCTGAAATAGTGAGGCATCAAAATGGGCAGGAGTATTCATCATGTTTTAACTCCTTGTTGCGCTTCCATGCGAAGCAATAAAAGCTTAGCCAAACTTAAAACAATGAAAGTAATGACAAACAAGGCTAAACCGAGCGCAAAGAGCGATGCATAGTGAAGGCCAGGTTCAGCCTCACCAAATTGGTTTGCCAATGTCGAAGCAATCGAGTTACCTGGGGCAAATAATGACGGGAAAATCTTATTAGCATTACCAATCACAAAGGTCACTGCCATAGTCTCACCTAAAGCACGACCCAAGCCAAGCATGATGCCGCCTATGACACCGGTCTTAGTGTAAGGGAGAACTACCCTGCGAACTACTTCCCAGGTAGTACAACCTATGCCGTATGCAGATTCTTTGAGCATCGGTGGAACAATAGAAAATACATCGCGCATGACTGAAGTGATGAACGGCAAAATCATAATGGCCAAAATTAGCGAGGCACATAAAATGCCAATACCATTTGGCGCGCCTGAGAATAGAATTCCGATACCAGGGATTTGGCCCAAGGTAGCCGCTAGTGCTGGCTGAATATATTCAGCAAAAATGGGTGCGAATACAAATAAACCAAACATGCCATAAATAATGGAAGGAATCGCTGCCAAGAGTTCAACCGCAATACCCAAAGGACGGCGCAATATGGATGGACACATCTCTGTCAAAAATACAGCAATACCAAAACTTAAGGGCACTGCGATTAATAAAGCAATTACAGCGGTGACAACTGTGCCATAAATTGCAATTAAGCCACCGAACTCATCATTCACCACATCCCACTCAATGGTCCAAAAAAACTGTAAACCGAAGTGACGCAATGCTGGCATGGCATCGTAAACCAAGAGAACCATAATGCCAGACAAAACCAATAAAACAAATGACGCAAAAAACTGTGTCGTAATTTTAAAAATGAAATCTTGAAAGTGTTGGCGCTTAGCAATCTGAGCAGCTGCAGGTGGCAAATGACCCGATGAAAGAATGTTTTCTGACATGAAGAACTCTACTGTTTAGTTGATTGTGGTGAGAAACCCATTCTCACCACAATCAGTTTTTTGCCGAAAGAATAGCTATTAATTACTTAATTTGAACTTGTGACCAAATATTTTTACGAATGTAATCAGTTGTAGCGTCAGGCATTGGAACGTAATCCATTTCTGAAGCCAACTTCTTGCCATCTTTAAAAGCAAAGTCAAAGAACTTTAATACTTCGGCAGCGTTAGCCTTGTTATCTGGTTGTTTGTAAATAATGACAAAAGCGGCACCAGCGATTGGCCAGGCTTTAGGACTTGGAGCATTGGTAATAAAAGTGCCCATTCCTGGTACCTTCGCCCAATCAGTCCCAGCAGAGGCTGCAGCAAATGATTCTTCGCTAGGCATTACAAACTGGCCAGCAATATTTTTCATTTGTGTGTAACTGATATTGTTTTTCTTAGCGTATGCAAATTCCACATAACCGATAGAGTTTTTAATTCGCGCAACGTTGGCTGCAACGCCTTCGTTACCCTTACCACTAACTGTGGAAGCAGCTGGCCACTTGACAGTAGCACCGGAACCTACGGCATCTTTCCAGCCACTAGGACCACTTGCTTTAGAAAGGTAGTCAGTAAAAATAGCGGTGGTACCAGAGCCATCAGAACGAGTAACCACTGTAATATTTCCAGAAAGCTTTAATCCAGGATTTAATAATGCAATGCGCTTGTCATCCCAATTGGTCACAATCCCTTGAAAAATGTCGGACAACAAGTCGCCAGAGAGTTTTAGTTGGCCTGATTTGATGCCCTCAATATTGACTACTGGAACTACTCCACCAATAATTGCTGGAAATTGAACCATGCCCGCTGCTTGTAATTCGTCAAACTTTAGAGGGGCGTCGGATGCACCGAAATCTACAGTCTTTGCTTTAATTTGCTTAATGCCACCACTTGATCCAATGGACTGGTAATTAAGGCTATTGCTTGTTTTTGATTTATAAGCTTCAGCCCATTTAGAAACGATTGGGAACATAAAGGAAGAGCCTGCACCTGTGATCTCAAGTGCAAAGGCAGCTGAAGATGAACACAAAATTGCAACAGTAGCCAACTTAATAGCCAATAATTTAGACATTTAGATTCCTCTATTAATATGCTTAGGAATTTACTGCTGCAGTATGTCTGAATTATGACAATGGACATTTACTTTGAAATACCCATTAAAAACAATGACTTAAGTTGGTACTAGATCTGCTAGAGATTGGGCGGTTTTTTGTGCAGTGATCAAATCTGATGCTTCTACCATTATCCGTAATACCGGCTCAGTACCAGATGCCCTAACCAGTAACCTGCCAGTGGAACCCAGATCTTCAGCGGCCTTCTTCATGGCTTTGGTTAAAGCCTGATCAGATTTCCAGTCATAACCTAGCTTGAATTTGATATTCAGTAATACCTGTGGGAATATTTTGACTGTGTCGAGCAACTGAGCCAGACTTTGCTTATTTTGACTCATGGCGGCCAAGACCTGAAGTGCCGCAATCGTGCCATCACCAGTCGAGTGTTGATCTAGACAAAGCAGATGCCCAGATCCTTCGCCACCAACGATCCAGCCTTTTTGTTTGAGCACCTCTAAAACATAACGGTCACCCACCTTGGCCCGCTCAAAACCAATACCTAAACCTTTAATCGCCTTCTCAACAGCCAAATTCGTCATCAGAGTTCCAACCACCCCACCTAAGGTTTGACCGCGAGCAATCCGATCTTTGGCGAGCACGTAGAGCAGCTCATCACCATTAAATAATCTGCCAGTGGCATCGACCATTTGTAGGCGATCCGCATCACCATCCAAAGCAATGCCCAGATCAGCGCCA
>CAIMXN010000077.1 GCA_903845455.1 uncultured beta proteobacterium
AAGTTCTTTCGCCTCTTCGGCAGACGCACTTTGATTGCCCGTTAGTGCCAACAAAGGACTCGCTGCAAGCCAAGTTAATAACTGACGGCGCTGATCATCATTACTGTCGTCATGAATATTGCTGTTGCTCATATTGTCTCCATCTTTTATATTTTTATAAGCACATCACTTCATCAGCCTCAATTTACATCACTTTAAAGCCTCTAGCACTGCCTTAGTCATTGAAGCGGTATTGCCTTTGCCATTAATATCGCCTGTTCTTGCATTGGATTAGCTTGCTGCGGATATGCGCGATGTCATCACCTTCCAATATTCCTATGCGTAACTTCTTAGACATAAATGATGCTTCCAATCAATATTGCGATATTTTAAAAAGTCACAACGTACGTGCGGTATTCGAGTAATCATATCCTGACATTACAACGATCTAAGGAATTGCCTCTGAGGCCAACAGCAATGCTCCACACCTCACCAAGTAAACCAAGTCTGCTCTAAACAGCCCCCTAAAACCCTATTTTCTTTGCTATTCTGAGGGTTCAACCAAGGACAAATATGACGAACGAAAACCAAACCCAAAACGACGAAGATTTCGACTATGGGTGTGAGTGCGCCATGACCCTCTTAAACGAGCCAACAGAAGATTGCTTAAACGATCTGATTGATGAGCTTGATGAAGATGGCATGATTGCTACTGAAGTAGTCTATGGTCTTCTAGCTACCATCTTGATGAGCATTACCTCAGAAGAAGACGACGAAAAAGAAGAGCATTAAGCTGCTGGTTTATTGTCTAACTTGTTTGGCAAATTGATCCATCGCCTTGGCCATGGCCAGATCCAACTCCGTAAGTCCCCGCATTGAGTGCGTAGACAAGCGGACACTGACTCTATTCCAAGCGTTTGACCAATCAGGATGATGGTCAATTTCTTCTGCATATCGAGCCGCCAGCGTCATAAATTCAAAGGCGCTCTTGAAGTCCTGAAATATGAATTCCTGAGAAAGCTCTTTTCCATCAGCACTCACGCGCCAACTAAGAAGCGATCCCTGAAAATCAAAATCATCCGAAAGGAGCTTAGGGTTGGCCAATGGGATCATCCACGTTCTTAGAGAGCATTTTCAAGTCATCTGGGTAAAGCCAACGCCATTCACCTTCTGCTAAGTCATTAGGCATAGTATATTGACCTATCTTAGTACGATGCAACTGATCCACATGATTGCCTACCGCTGCCATCATGCGCTTCACTTGGTGATAGCGGCCTTCAACAATCGTCATTGCCACCGTTTTTTCATTTAATAATTTGCAGGCAGTTGCCACACAAGGCCTAGGATCATCATCCAATATCACACCCTTTAAAAGATGATCTATTTGTTTTTGGGTAATAGGATCAGGTGTAGTAATTTCATAAACCTTGCCGATATTCTTCTTGGGTGTAGTCATCTTATGAATAAACTGGCCATCATCAGAAATCAATAGTAAGCCAGTAGTGTCAAAATCTAAGCGCCCTACACACTGTAAACCTCGCTCTACAAAAGGACGTGGCAACAAACTGTAGACACTAGGGTGATGTGTCGTTTTATGTGAGCACTCATAATTGGCGGGTTTATTAAAAGCAATATAGGCTTTCTCATGAAATTCCCAATCCTTGCCTTCGATATTTAACACCAAACCTTCGGTCGCAATACGCTCCTGCGGATCTTCACATAAGATACCATTGATGCTGACCAACTCAGCATGGACTAGGTCGCTGCAATAGCGTCTAGTGCCAAAGCCTTGACTAAAAAGAATTTTTTCTAAGGAAAGCGGTTTTGCCATATATCTTGCTCAGAATACTACAGCGTTTTGAATGATTTAAACTAGTGCCATGCTTTCTACCCCAACAGCACGCACCCCACTTCACACTCGTGAAATTACCTTCTCAGGATATGCTCGAGACGATGGACTATGGGATATTGAGGCACATCTCATCGATATAAAATCACATCCTTTCACGACTGGTAGTAAAACTTGGGCGCCAGGAGAAGCAATACACGATATGTGGCTACGTTTAACTTTGAATGCCGAGCTTGAAATTAAGGCTATCGAAGTCTCTATGGATAGCCATCCACACCCTGAATGCCCAGAAGTGATTCCCCCGATGGATGCTTTAATTGGTGCTCGATTAGGTAAGGGCTGGCGCAAAGTCATTGATGCACACCTTGGTG
>CAIMXN010000078.1 GCA_903845455.1 uncultured beta proteobacterium
AATTCTTTCAAGGCAGTTGGTACGCAGCCCTGGATGGAAAAGTAAATCCTCAGTTTGACCTCATCTTGAGTAATCCACCTTATATCGCAGCGGGTGATAGCCATTTAACTAGAGGTGACTTACGCTTTGAACCAGCCTTAGCCCTGACTGATGGAGCTAACGGTCTAGCGTGTCTGAAAGACATTATTTCGCAGGCGGGTTCTTTCCTAAAGCCAGGGGGTCTGATTGCGGTAGAGCATGGTTTTGACCAGTCAGACGCTGTTGTCAATTTAATGAAAGTAGCCCAACTACAGGAGATCCAAGTCCATCGAGACTTGGCTGAGCATTGCCGAGCGGTATCGGGCCGCAAATCTCAATCCTAATAACCCTTTTCTACGTAAAGTCTTAAAATCAAAGAACATGGAATTTAACCAATTCCTTTAAGTAACTGCCGTCTCTCAAGAAAGATATTTATGGATTCTCAAGCAAAAATTAAAGAAATCGTTACTAGCCACCCTGTTGTTTTATTTATGAAGGGAACAGCCCAATTTCCACAATGCGGTTTTTCTGGCAATGCCATCAATGTCCTGAATGCTGCCGGCGTAGAAAACCTCCACACCGTCAACGTGTTTGACGATGATGGCATTCGCCAAGGCATTAAACAATATGCAAACTGGCCAACCATTCCTCAGCTATATATCAATGGCGAATTTGTGGGCGGATCAGACATCATCACTGAGATGTTTCAAAGTGGTGAATTGCAAAAATTAGTGAAGTCTTAATTTCTTCTTTACTTCACGCGCACTCTCGCATCAGTGACTTTTGATTTAAGCACTCTCTTACTATCAGGCCTGCCTTTTGGCATATGCGTAGGTCTTTTGGTCTATGTGTTTAATTTAAGGTCTGCCATAGCCCATAGCGAACAACAAGCTCAGTCTGAAACTGCTCTCAGTAATAGCTTGCGTACTGAACGTGATCAAGCCCTACAAAATGCGATTCGTTTTGAGGCAGAACTAGATTCAGAACGTAAGCAAGGTCTAGGTCGAATTCAATCTTTAAATGAAGCCAAAGAAGCACTTACTATTCAGTTTAAGAATTTAGCAAACGAAATTCTGGAAGATAAATCCAAACGCTTTACAGAACAAAATGCCGCTAGCTTAGATGCCCTGCTTAAACCACTGCAAACCAAACTGACGGAGTTTAAAGAACAAGTCAGCACTTCTTATGGCAATGAAGCGCGTGAGCGCTTCGCCCTCAAAAGTGAAATCGAACGCCTCGCTAATCTCAACTTGCGCATGTCAGATGAAACCCGGTCTCTTACCCAGGCTTTAAAAGGAGACTCTAAAGTCCAAGGCAACTGGGGTGAGCTCGTACTTGAATCCATCTTAGAATCTTCTGGCCTACGCAAAGGTGAAGAGTATCTTGTTCAAGATAGTCATACTCAAACGGATGGCTCTCGACTGCAGCCAGACGTTGTAGTCAAACTCCCTGAGGGAAGAAGCTTGGTGGTCGATAGCAAAGTCTCTATCACTGCCTATGCAAGACATGCAGAGACTACTGATCCTGTGGTTGCTGAGCAAGAGTTAGCTGCGCATATCCAATCGTTGCGCCAACATATTCAAGGCCTTTCAGGGAAAAACTATAGTTCACTCTATGGTGTTGGTTCTGTAGACTTTGTATTGATGTTTGTGCCGATCGAGCCTGCATTCTTACTGGCACTGAAAACTGCGCCTAATCTATATCAAGAAGCACTCGCAAAGAATATTGTGCTCGTATGCCCGAGCACGCTGATGGCAACACTGAGAACCGTTGCACACCTTTGGAGGCAGGATCATCAGAATCGCAATGCCCTAGAAATTGCAAAACAATGTGGCACTCTTTACGATAAGTTTGTTGGCTTTGTAGAAGACCTAGAAAAACTAGGTCAGCGTTTAGATCAAGCGCAAACTAGTTACCACGATGCCTTTAATAAACTAAAGTCTGGCAAGGGTAATTTGATTCGCACGGCTGAAAAGGTACGTGAGCTTGGTGTTAAGCCTAGTAAAAATATTTCTACTCCTCTGTTGGATTCCTCAGACTCAGAAGCAGATTAAGTAGCAACTGTATTTATTGAATCAGCCATTTAATTATTTAAATGATATCAATGCGGACTACTCGGCAAAAAATCATTGAGCTACTTTTTTGTTATGTCAATCAAACTAGTACTGCTAAGCCATGTTTTTGAATAATGCTTAATAATTTAAGCGCCATTCCACTAGGCTGTTTAGCACCCGATTCCCACTTTTGCACAGTTGACTCACTAGTATTGAGGTAGTGCGCAAAAACGGGTTGACTTACGTGATGTTGTTCCCGTAATTTTTTAATTTGAGTGGGCTTAATAACTGCTGGCGCTACAAAGCAAGCTATGTCAAATTCGCGTAGCGTTGTTTTATTTATCGCCCCAACTTTGTGTAAAGCGTTAACTGAATCATGGATGGATTCATAAGCATCTGATTTAAAGGCTTGTTTTAGTTTTGTCATGGCCAAATCTCCAAAAATTCTTCATCTTCAATTAACTGCTTCAGTTGAGCGTCAGTCAAAACTGCATATGCTTTTGCTAAAGCACGAAACTGCTTTAATTCCTCCACATCAATATTATCTCGATCCTTTTTGGCAAAAAGATATTGAAATACCCAACCTTTCCCTGATTTAGTTAAAACAATACTGCGATGCAAGTTGTCATTCAAACGCTTTTTATATACACCTGAACCTAAATCATCTGCTTTACCTTCCATTACCTGCTTGATTGCCGTACATAATTGGCGATCAGAAATCTTAGCTTTTTTAGCAACCTTAGCAAACCAGGCGGTCTTAAAAACGCGATTACAGGAAATTTCTGGCATGATTTATAGTAGCACCTAGTCCTACTATTTGCAATCTTTTTTATAGGCATCCTATTTATGCTGATGTTTTTTATATAACATTTCTTAAATTATTTTTAATCTCAAGCATTGCAATTAATTGATTGATCTACAACTTAGCTAAAAAAATAGAGGGCCCCAATTGGGGCCCTCTTTAAATTCATACTACTAAAGCTAATTTAAGCAGCTTTGCGAGCACGTGATGCTGGAGTTGCAGCTTTCTTCACTTGAGCGATCTGACCTTGAACAGCGTCCATTGCTTGATCAGCAGTTTTTTCTGCTGTTGTAAAAGCTTCTTTGCTAGCAGCGCGGAACTGTTCGAAACCTTGCAATGCGCTACCGTAGGCAGTTTTGAAAGAAGAAATAAATGCATCAGAACCAGCAGGTGCGTTAGCAGCTACAGTGTTAATCCAGTCTTGGAAACCATCTTGCAACTGGTCAATACTTGACTCAACAACGTTTGCAAATTCTTTATTGCCATCGCGCAATACTTTAGTTACTTTCTTTTGATAAGCAACAGCTTGGTTGCCAGCAGCTTGCAATGCATCAGCACTGAGGATCTCAGTAACTTGCTTTGGATCTTTAGCTGTCAAAACTTGTTGAATACCATCTTGAGCATTTACCATTGCATCTTTAGATGCAGCGTAGTTCAACTCAGCCAATTTCTGCGCATTTTCTAAAGCAGCTTCGCTTAAAGAAAATGTAGCCTCAAGGCCTTTGCTATTAATTTGGGATAATTTAGCGGTAATTTGATCTTGGTTCATATATTTCTCCAGTAATTAAGTGGTACAACTAATCAATTAAGTGCGCGATTCAAAGATCGGAAGACAACAT
>CAIMXN010000079.1 GCA_903845455.1 uncultured beta proteobacterium
AATGAATGACGTAAGTCCAAACAAGTTCGCGACCACGGTTTTTATACACATCTACTACTCGTTTCATTTTTTATCGCCTATTTAGGTGCTATACCGCTTCATTTTTCTGATGTACTTGGGCTGCTGGTGTGTTTCTGCTGACCTATGGTATTACTTAAATGAATTAAATTGCGTGGCTCAATTTTAATAACCCCGCCTCTTGGACTATCGATGTCGGCAATTAAAAAGAAGGAGACTGCAATGACAAACGGAAAAATCATAAAGAGGGAGATATTGTGGGTAAAGTTCCTTGCCCCAAAACCCACCAAGAGATTCGCACAAACCGCGATGGCTCCCATCAACCCCCAAGCAGTGAAGGGGATGCGGTTCCACCAGGAGGCTTGAGTGTAGCCTTGAGAATTCAGGACATCATTCATACCAGAGATGGCTAAGGCAGTGATCGCATTGGTTTGAGACCGTGCCACTGGTAAAAGTTCCTGCCAGAGTGCACTCTGAAGTTCCTCGGTCCGTTTAATAATTTCTTTTGCTGTCTCTCGATCTTGCTTGGAGTAATACAAGATGCGTTGATCAAGATAACTGCGCAAAAGTACTTTGATTGTTGCTGATGGTGCTGCAGGTAGAAAATCAGCGCGCAGGTACTCCGTACCAATCGCATTTGCTTCTGCCTCCTCTAGTACTTCTCTTTGATCATGCCGATCAATTGCCATGGAGAAGGTAAAGCCAATGATCAGCCCTAACAGCGTTAGTGTCGCCGTTTGAATAATCCCTAAATCAGAAGAGGTGTCGCTGTCTTTGGTACGGTATTTACTCAGTACTGCATTACCAATCCAAACAGAAGCCGCACACACTAAAAAAGTAAAGACAAAGACAAGAGAGGGGTGGTTAAGGAGGTATTTAATTTTAAAAAGTCCCTGGATACAAAATATCTTTTGTGACGTTGTGAATATCGCGATGACCAGTAAAAGCCATCGTGATATCCAGTTCATTGTGTATCAGTTCAAGGCATTTAGTCACGCCTGCCTCACCCATTGCGCCTAAGCCATATAAGAATGGGCGACCAATCAGCGTACCCCGTGCGCCCAAAGCCCAGGCTTTTAAGACATCTTGCCCAGAACGAATGCCGCCATCCATCCATACTTCAATATCCTTGCCAACTGCTGCCACAATGCCGGGTAGCGCCTGAATGCTGGACACGGCGCCATCAAGCTGGCGACCACCATGGTTAGAAACAATCAGGGCATCAGCACCTGAGTTAGCCGCTAGACGAGCATCTTCGGCATCCAAGATGCCTTTAATAATGAGCTTGCCACCCCAGAGTTTTTTGATCCACTCCACATCTCCCCAGTTCAAGCCTGGATCAAATTGCTCGGCTGTCCAGGAGGCGAGGGAAGACATATTGCCAACGCCACTAGCGTGACCCACAATATTACGGAAGGTTCTGCGCGGTGTCATTGCCATGCCCAAACACCAGCGGGGCTTGGTGGCCATATTGATCATATTAGCAATGGTCAGTTTGGGGGGTGCTGAGAGACCATTCTTCAGATCTTTGTGGCGTTGCCCTAAAATTTGTAGGTCTAGTGTGAGTACCAAGGCTGACACCTTGGCAACCTTAGCACGTTCAATGAGTCGTTCGATAAAGCCACGATCCTTCATGACATAGAGCTGAAACCAAAATGGCTTAGTTGTGCGTTCAGCGACATCTTCAATCGAGCAGATGCTCATCGTGGATAAGCAAAAAGGCACACCAAATTTTTCTGCAGCACGGGCTGCTAGGATTTCACCATCGGCATGCTGCATACCAGTCAAACCAGTCGGGGCGAGTGCAACCGGCATGGCTACGGATTCACCTATCATAGTAGTTTTGGTGGTGCGATTGGTCATATCTACTGCCACCCGCTGGCGTAGTTTAATTTTCTGAAAATCGGATTCATTAGCACGGTAGGTTGATTCAGTCCAAGACCCTGAATCGGCATAGTCATAAAACATCTTGGGAGTACGTTTTTGATGAAGTATCCGCAGATCTTCAATATTCGTAATGATGGCCACTCTGTATCCTTCTCTTTAAGGTCCAATATATAGGCTTTGACCTAATTAAGCTCTATCTTAGCAATACCAAGCATTTGTTTCTACAATAGGAGGGTTGTCCCTAACTGGGGCCTTGTTTTCTATTTGTCGAAGACTTTCCAATGCACCAGCTCAATTTAGCCACTATTTTCTATTTAGTTGTTGCCACTGCGCTATGGGCTGGAAATGCAATCGCTGGGCGTCTGCTGGTTGGCACTATTTCTCCAATTACTCTAAGTACAGTTCGTTGGGGTTTAGCCGCGTTGATATTGCTCCCTTTTGGTTGGCGCATTTTTAAGCGTGATAGTGCGCTATGGCAAAACAAGACCCGTTTTGTATTCCTCGGGCTTTTTGGGGTGGGCAGTTATAACGCCTTACTCTATCTTGCTTTACAAACCTCCACCCCAATTAACGTCACTTTGATTGGGGCAAGCATGCCAATTTGGATGCTGTTGATTGGGACAGTGTTCTATAAAGTTCATCCGACTTTTTTACAGATCATTGGTGCGGTAGTTTCACTTTTTGGTGTTGCGCTAGTATTAACCAGGGGTGAGATCTCAGCCTTATTGTCAATGCAACTCGTGAGTGGTGATCTGTTGATCATGCTTGCCACCATCTTATGGGCTGCGTATAGCTGGATGTTGAGTCATCCTGGGAAAAGTCCTGAACGTCAGTGGCCCTGGGCAGATTTTCTGATGGCACAAATATTAGTAGGCTTGGTATGGACGCTATTTTTTGATAGTTTTGAAATGGCAAGGGGCCATGCCTTTCTGAACCTCAATCTATTTAGTGCTTCACTCATTCTATTTGTGGCAATAGGTCCCTCCTTAATTGCATACCGCTGCTGGGGTTTGGGTGTCCATGGCGCAGGGCCGACTGTGGCAGCATTTTTTGCTAACCTCATCCCCTTATTTACCGCGTTGTTATCGGCCGCAATGCTAGGGGAACCTCCCAAGCTCTTTCACGGCTTAGCTTTTGCATTGATTGTCACCGGAATTTTGGTTTCATCATCAAAAGCCAAGGTTAATAAAAGTAAGGTGTCTTGATCTTCGTCTAGGATTTAAATCAAGAAACACTTTAAAGTTATTTTTTTAGATTAGTCGTAAATATTTTAGGTTGAGTATGGTTGATGTTCTTGTCATTGGTGGTGGAAATGCTGCTCTGTGTGCCGCTTTAATGGCAAGAGAGGCGGGCGCTAGCGTGCTACTTTTGGAATCGGCCCCAAGAGAATGGCGCGGAGGCAATTCTGCTCATACTCGTAATATTCGTTCCATGCACGATGCTCCTGAAGATGTGATGAGTGAGGCCTATTCTGAAGAAGAGTATTGGCAAGATGTGCTCAAGGTCACCAGTGGCATTACCGATGAAACATTAGCTCGCCTCACAATTCGGGCATCTGCGCAGTGTCGTGGCTGGATGCAAAAGCATGGCGTCAGATTTCAGCCACCATTATCTGGCACACTCAATTTATCCAGAACCAATGCTTTCTTTATGGGGGGTGGAAAAGCCTTGGTGAATGCTTATTACCGGAGTGCTGAAAAACTTGGCGTCAAGATTCGTTATGAGGCGACAGTAAGTTCCCTGGATATCCAAGAGGGAAAATTCTTGGCGGCTTATATTGGTAATGAACGTATCGAAGCAAAGTCTTGTGTATTGGCTGCTGGTGGTTTTGAATCGAATCGTGAGTGGTTAAAGGAAGCGTGGGGCATCAATGAATTCGGTGAGGCGCCTGCGGACAACTTCTTAATTCGGGGAACTCGGTTTAACAAGGGCATTCTCTTAAAGCAATTGATTGAGATGGGTGTCGATACTGTGAGTGATGCTACTCAAGCGCATATGGTGGCAGTGGACGCACGTGCTCCGCTGTATGACGGAGGAATCTGTACCCGAGTAGATTGCGTTTCCTTCGGAATCGTTGTGAATAAAGATGCTCAGCGCTTTTCCGACGAAGGCGAAGATTTCTGGCCAAAACGTTATGCGTTTTGGGGAAGATTAGTAGCTCATCAAGCCGGTCAGATTGGCTATGCCATTATTGACTCGAAAGTATTGGGTAGATTTATGCCGCCAGTATTTCCAGGGGATAAGGCGGATACTTTAGAAGAGTTAGCCGATATGCTGGGCCTAGATAGGCAAGCCCTATTGAAAACAGTACGCGAATATAACGCTGCTTGTAGAGTCGGCACCTTTGATCATACGATCATGGATGATTGTCATACGGAGGGCTTAGCGCCCGCTAAGACCCACTGGGCGCTACCCATTGATACGGGCCCATTTTATGGCTATACCTTGCGACCTGGTGTGACCTTTACGTATCTTGGACTTAAGACTACTGAACAGTCTGCGGTACATTTTGGTGGCAAGCCGAGTGATAACTTATTTGTCGCTGGCGAAATGATGGCAGGAAATGTTTTAGGAAAAGGCTATGCGGCGGGTATCGGCATGGCAATTGGCACTGCTTTTGGCAGGATTGCAGGAACGCAAGCAGCGCAGGCAGCGCAATTGGCTCTTAGTCATCAGGATGTAAAACATGCAACAACTTAAAGAACTAATACAAGAGGCTACTGTTCTAGCATCAGGTACTCCTGAGGTGGAAGCTGCGCGCATGTTGCAGATCTGTAATGCCTGTCGCTATTGTGAGGGCTTTTGTGCGGTTTTTCCAGCTATGACCCGCAGAATCGATTTCAATGTGGCTGATATGAACTACTTGGCCAATCTGTGTCATAACTGTGGCGCCTGTTTGCATGCCTGCCAATACGCTTCTCCCCATGAGTTCGGGGTCAATATTCCTCAGGTCATGGCGCAGGTTCGCAAAGAAACATATATCACTTATGCATGGCCCAAGTCATTTGGTGCTTTGTACAAAAGGAATGGCCTGACAATGGTATTAGCCAGTTCGCTTTCATTGATTGCGTTTTTGCTTCTGACCTTGTGGATTAATGGCAACTTATTTTCTAGGTCCTTAGACGGAAACTTTTATGCCATCTTCTCCCATAACACTTTAGCGTTGATGTTTGGGCTTGTTTTTGTATTTGCCTTAGCTGCTTTGAGCGTTGGGGTATTTTCTTTCTGGAGTCAGATCTCGGTTGGTCAGATCTCAGGAGCTGCGGTAGCCGAGGCGGCGCATGATACTTTGACATTGAAGTATCTCGGTGGTGGACACGGCGATGGTTGCAATAATGAAGACGATGCTTTTTCACTTTGGCGTAAGCGTTTTCATCACTTCACTTTTTATGGATTTCTACTTTGCTTTGCGGCTACATCAGTAGCAACGCTCTATCACTATGTATTAGATTTGCATGCGCCCTATGCATTCAATAGTCTTCCTGTGATTTTGGGGACAATAGGTGGCATTGGTTTGCTGATTGGACCTGCTGGCTTACTCTATTTAAATATTCGGCGTAACCCACAGCACGGTGATGCGACCCAAAAGCCTATGGATAGAGCTTTTATTGTTCTCCTCTTCTTGATAAGTGCATCAGGTTTGGCGCTACTGGCTTATCGTGACACGGCATCTATGGCGATCTTGCTGGCGATTCATCTCGGATTTGTGATGGGCTTTTTCTTGACAATACCCTATGGTAAGTTTGGGCATGGTTTTTATCGGATTGCAGCCTTGCTAAAAAATTCGATTGAGAAACGCCAAAAAAATACCTTGGATTTTGAACCAGAGTAAGTTTTACCTTTCGCTCCTTCAATACAAAATCTACTTAAGAAAAATATGAGACTTATTACTTTTACTCGCAGTGGATCTACTGCCCCTGAAATTGGTGCCAGACTTCCCAACCTCTCAGGTGATCTGATTTTGCCTTTTAGTGATGTTGCTCAGTCACAAGGCATCAAAGACTTTCCAGTTGGAATGAAGGAGTTTTTACGTGCTGGTGCCAAAGTTATGGAGCAAGCAAAGGCCTGGGTTAAAACTATTCCGCAAACTGCACCGCAGTTATTGATAAAGGCTTTGAGCATTACCTATCTGCCGCCCATCATTGATGCCGAAAAGTTTCTGTGTGTGGGGAAAAATTACCGTACGCATTTGGAAGAGCTTAAACGTACCAATTTAATTAAAGAAATTCCTCAAGAACCCACTTCATTTATTAAATTAAATTCTTGTCTCTCAGGCCATGAGGCAAAAGTAGTTCGCCCCAAAGGCATCACTCGTCTAGATTACGAGCCTGAATTGGTTTTTGTGATGGGCAAGCGGGCGCTTGGCGCTAAAAAGGATGAAGCCATGAGCTATGTGGCAGGCGTTACCATTTTGAATGACCTGACTTGCCGTGACCTACAGTTGCGTGAGGTTGCTTCTGGTTCACGCTTTTGGACTGGAAAAAATATTCCTGGATTTGGTCCCCTAGGGCCAGAGATCGTGACGATTGATGAAATTCCGGATGTTTATGATTTGTGGATGACATGTTCTGTCAATGGACAAGAGCGGATGCGCGTGAATACACAGGATCAAATTTGGAAGATCTCTGATATTTTGGAACACTTCTCTCGTTTTATTCCAATTGAAGCTGGCGATATGTTTTCAACAGGTGCGCCTGGCGGTGTCGCTGTGGGCAAAGCAAACGCAGAAGATTTATATCTCAAGCCTGGCGACGTTGTTGAGTGTTCAATCGAAGGCATTGCTACTTTAAGAACTACGATCATTGATGAAGGCTGAGGCATCTAAGATGCAGAGATCTCTGTTTTTTGTCTTGGCCTTTGTTGGCTTCTTTGGTTTTGCCCAAGCACAAAATCTGGAATCATTTCCTGTGAAGCCTATTAAAGTGATCGTGCCATTTCCGCCTGGTGGGGGTGCTGATACCTTAATTCGCTTAATGGCGCCATCGCTTACAGAGTTATGGAAGCAATCTTTAATTATTGAGAATCGCCCTGGAGCGAGTGGTGCCATCGGTTCTGAGTTGGTGGCGCAATCTCCAGCGGATGGCTATACCTTGCTAATGGGTTCAACAGCAGCAGTAACGGAAAAAAACATTGCGCAATTTGCTCCCGTGGCATTAGTGTCTGCATCTCCTTATGTGGTGACTGTCAATGCTGGTTTAAACATCAACTCCATCAAGGCGCTGATGACTTTTGCTAAGGCAAATCCTGGCAAGCTTCGCTTTGGTTCTTCAGGACCAGGCTCAGCCTCGCATTTATCTGGTGAGTTATTTGCATCGATGGCTGGTATTGAATTACTCCACATTCCTTATAAGGGGACCGGACAAGCTTTGACTGATTTATTGGCTGGCCATATTGATTTAATGTTTGCCCCTGCTCAAACGGTGATGCCTCAAATTGAAACTGGCAAGTTGCTAGCTTTAGGGCAGACTGGAGTCAAGCGCTCGGAAGCCTTGCCCAATATTCCGACAGTTGCTGAATCTGGTTTACCTGGCTACAGCGCCGTAGGCTGGTTTGGTCTTTTTGCGCCGGTTGCTACGCCCAAATTAACGGTGCAAAAGATGAACCAAGTACTTTCAGTGACCTTAAGCCAGGAAAAGCTCAGGAAGGCGATGTTGGAGCGGGGAAGTGACCCTGCCAGTGGTAGTGCCGAGGATTTTTCGGCCTTTTTGCGCTTGGATCAGGCTAAATGGGGTAAATTGATCAAAGACAATCGGATTGCAGTGCAATAAATCTCTAAATAGGTATCATTTAGGACTATTTACAGAATTTTTTAGGAAACGACTATGCCAGGCTTACTTCCCAATGTTGATCCAGACGGCCTTTTAGAGTTCTCGGTTGTTTATACCGATCGCTCTTTGAACCACATGTCTGAAGAGTTCAAAAAAGTAATGGTAGATATTTCTAGCGTCTTAAAAGATGCTTACAACGCAAACTCTGCAGTGATTGTTCCTGGCAGTGGTACGTTTGGTATGGAGGCAGTTGCCCGTCAATTTGCTAACAATCAAAAATGCTTAGTGTTGCGTAATGGCTGGTTTAGTTATCGCTGGACCCAGATTTTTGATTTAGCCAATATTACTCAGGACGTTACCGTGATCAAGGGTAAGCAATTAGAGGCTTCTACTCAAGGCGTCTTTGCTCCAGCACCGATTGAAGAGGTTGTTGCCTTCATCAAGAAAGAAAAGCCAGCAGTGGTATTTGCTCCTCACGTTGAAACTTCAGCCGGAATTATTCTGCCAGACGATTACCTTGTAGCCGTAGGCGAAGCAGTGCGCGCAGTAGGTGGCTTGTTTGTATTAGATTGCATTGCTTCTGGCGCGATGTGGGTAGATATGAAGGCTTCCAATGTGGATGTTCTGATTACTGCACCACAAAAAGGTTGGAGTAGCTCCCCTTGCTGTGCTTTGATCGCATTAAGCGAAAGAGCTCGTGAGCGGATTGAGTCTACTCAAAGCAGTAGTTTCTCGATGGATCTTAAAAAATGGCTCCAAATCATGGAAGCCTATGAAAAAGGGGGGCATGTTTATCACACCACCATGCCAACTGATGCCCTGAAGATTTTGCGCAGCACCATGAAAGAAACTCAGTCCTTAGGTTTTGCTGCTCTTAAAGCAAAGCAACAAGAGTTGGGTGACAAGGTTCGCGCACTACTGGTATCGAAAGGTTACCCATCAGTCTCTGCAAAGGGCTTTCAGGCACCTTGCGTAGTGGTGAGCTATACCAAGGATGCTGAGATTCAGTCTGGTAAGAAGTTCATTGCGCTAGGTTTGCAAACTGCCGCTGGCGTACCATTGCAGTGTGATGAGCGTCCAGACTTCCGGACTTTCCGGATCGGTTTATTTGGTCTTGAGAAGTTGGCGCATGTTGACCGCACTGTCGATCAATTAGCACAGGCTTTGGAGAGAATTACTGAAGTTGAGGCGCTGGCGGCTTAGCCATTTCGAGCTACCTAAAAGCCATCTTCGGATGGCTTTTTTATTGCCCAAATGCCACCATGGAAAATCCAAGAGCGATCACTTAGTTTAAATATCTGTAATGACAGGCATATTTGTTGAATTCTTGGGTATTATTAAATGACTAACAAACACCTTTGGAGAATGTCATGATTTCTCGTTTTGCACGCTTAAGCATCGCTACCTTGGTATCTGCCACCGTGGGTCTGTCTCCAATCTTAGTCATGGCCGCCGACCCAGTGTCGCCAGTTTCAGCTCCAGTGGCTGCTCCTGCAGTCACTCCAGATTCGGCTCCAGCTGCTAAGTCTGATAAAGCCGCAGAGAAAAAAGCGAAGAAAGAAACTAAGAAAGCCAAGAAAAAATCGAAGAAGAAAGCAAAAAAG
>CAIMXN010000080.1 GCA_903845455.1 uncultured beta proteobacterium
ACCAAGCCATTAGGATGGTTTAGTGCGGCTTATAACTTCTAGGCTTAAGTTCAGTTTATTTAAGCCGTAGCTCGCTTAAAGCTTATTCGCAATAGCAATCTGCACTAAGTCCGCAATGCTATCTACTTCCATTTTTTTCATGACATTGGCCTTAAAGATCTTGACCGTGGCAGGAGTAATAGCCAGCTCCTCGGCAACTTCTTTACTCATTTTTCCTTGGACTAGCAGCGCAAAAACCTCTTTCTCTCTGTAGGTCAAGCGGGCATATGCCTCTAATGAGGCCCGTTGAGAACCGCGGGTTTTTTCTTTTTCAAGTTCTAAATTTAGGGCAGCCTCTACAGCTACAAGCAATTGATTGAGTGGAAAAGGCTTGAGAAGGAAGTCACTTGCGCCATTTTTCAAACCCTGAATGATGTCAACCTTTTCGCTATCTCCGCTAATAAAGATAATGGGGATACTTTCACGCTTAATCATTAATTCTTGCTGCAACTGTAAGCCAGTCATTCCTGGCATGCTCATATCCAGCACTAAAACAGCAGGAGAAGTCAGCGGAGAATGGTTCAAAAAAAGCTGTGCTGACTCAAAAGCATGAATTTCATGGCCGGTCCTTGCAAAGGCCCTCTCGAGGGAGACCCTCATAGAGTCATCATCATCAACAATGTAAATGTGGCAATTTGTTTGCATACGCTCATTCTACTATTTCATTTAGTGAAAATAGGACTTGCGTACTTCAGATTACTGCTGGGTATTAAAGAGTTCCAAATTTGTTGGGACAGGCAACAATGGTAAATGGAGCGTAGTTTTAGCACCCCCCTCTTTTTGATTGCGAATTTCCAATTTGCCGCCATGGTTCTCTAAAATGGTCTTACTCAACCAGAGCCCTACCCCCATACCATCCTTCTTGGTGGTTTGATATAAGCTGGGGCCTTTTTTCAAGAACTCCTCTGGAAAGCCGGGTCCATTATCCTTAAACTCAATCATGATCTCTTGATCCTTATGAATCAGGTTAATCATGATTTTGCGATTTTCACTAAGTTGCTGTAAAGCCTCTATCGCGTTATTAATAGCGTTTAGCACCACCATCTGAATTTGCCCAATATCTCCTTTGATTTTGCATCCAAAAGGAATGATTGCCTCAAGGGCAACCTCATGCTCAATGAGCTCCTTATGGAGTAATTTACAAACATCATTAATCGTTATAGAAAGATCAAATTCCTCAAAGGCCTCCTCACCATAAACAAAGAGTTTGCGTAGCCGCGCAACTACCCCACCCGCCCTTTGACTATCAGCCAAGATGGAGTGAGTTAACTCATTGCAACGCTCTAATTGATCTTCTAGGTTAAGGGCTTTCATACTAGCAAGCTCTATTTGTAAGAGCTCAGCGGTCAGACTGATTGCCCCAAGCGGATTATTGATTTCATGGGCAATAGAGCGCATCATATTTCCCATGCTGTTGGCTTTAAAGGCTGTCGTCATCGACTTCAACAGTCTATTTTTCTCCTTAATCGTTTTCTTCAAGGAGGCATTCAGGTCTTCAACCTCTTTTAGTCTACTTAGCTCTTGCTGGGCCGCATGAATCTCAATGGCCTGTTCAATATTCTGCTTTTCAACCTCTTTTTTGCTAGTCAGGTCGGCAACTACCCCTTCCCAAAGAGTCAAGCCACTCGATAGCATTCTCGGTATTGCTTCAAATTCAAACCAATAAGTCTGTCCTTGAATGAGCATGCGGCCTTGCCAATTGAACGGACGCTTTTCCCGAATGCATTCCAAATAAAGACTAATGAAATGCTCATACTCCTCAGGATGAAGGCGGCTAAAGGTGATGTTGGGGTCGGCTAATGCAGCCTCTTTCACCATATCAAACATCTTTAAGAAACGCTTACTTAAAAAGGTAAAGCGCATGCTATTACTAGCAGTTACCTCCATTGCATAGGTTCCCATCGGGATATTTTCCGTAAGGCTTAATGCAAGGCCTTCAGTCAATTTTCGCTGCGTCAAATCTAGAAAAGATAGGCATAAAGAACCCTGCACAACAGTAGCGCTAATCATGACATCTAAAATCTGGCCAGATTTTGCCTTGATCTTGGATTCCCTTGGAGGAAGATCCTGATTTTTTCCAACCGTCTTAGGCAAAACCTCATTCCACCAAGCCAGTACTTGGTCACGATAAGCGGTATTTGGATAAACCAATCTAAACCAATCAGAAATAGTCGGTAGATCGCCAATCTGGTACCCAAAAATCTCCGTAAATTTAGCATTCACGAATAAAGTTTTACCGTCTCGGTCCAGACTGGTCCACATATGGGGAATCGGCAACTCTCGTAAAATTTTTACGGTTTCTTGCTCAAGTACGAGGTTATCGGCTAGTGCATTTTTTAAAGGGCTAAGATCAGTGAGAACGCCCTGATAGAAAAGAGAGCCTACTGCAGGCGGTTTAATGGTGGCCTCAAACGATATTTGCTTTAATTCACCACGACAATAGGCCAAACCCTCCCAATAGATATCTTTGCGGGCTTTGACGCAGGCTTGTAGCTGAGCCAAAAAGTGAGTTTGGTCTGGTTGAGGGATTAAATCTAAGAAGGCTTTTGAATGAGAGAGGATTGCGCCTCTATCTAAACCCATAAAGTACAAAAATCGTTCGGAGACAAAACAAAATTGGGGCACTGCAGTTGTGCCTAAAACCCCCAGATTGAGAAGATTGGGAGGAATTTTCATCTCAAAAGCAGCGCTCGGAATATCTTGATTAAAAGGCGCTTTTTCGATAATCCACTTTCGCAAAAGATAGCTGCAATAGATTAAAGCAGCGATTACCAGGAGGATAAGCAGAATTTCCATAGTCAAAATGCTAGATACCCATTCTCCGCGAGGCGATTAGATCACAATATCTTTTAATCCCTTGCTACCAGGTGGGCTGACGGGGGGCTCGCTGGGTGCTGGAGCAGCAGGCTGATGTGCCTTAGCCGCTTCTATCAGAGTGCGTTTCATTGCCTCAGCACTGCCAGCCAAACTAAACCGCGCTACTGTAAAGGTGCCATTGGATAAGGGAAATGCAAACCCAATCACTTCGGCATTTTTACTGGCTTCCAATACTAGGTTAAAGGGCACGAGTATTTGAAAAATATTACCGTTGATTTTTGCGCATTCGACAGATACGGGTCCACTAACCGCACCACTATTGACTAAAGCAGAATATTTTTCCCCAGGCTTACAATCAAAATTTTGGTGCACATAAAATAAGCAAGAATCTCTACTACAAAAAAGGCCGAAAGAAGAGCCAGAGTCATTAGCAGTATGAGCCTCAGTAGTATTGTTAGTAATATCAACTATCCAATTTTGATAAGCTACAGATTCTGCCGCTATTACTGAAGACTGGCCAACAACTAGGAAGCAAAGTGTCAAAAATAAGCATATCAGTGGCGCTTTTACGGCCCCACAAAAAATGAGTGCTAGTTTTTTGAAAACATCGTTTTGCATAAAACCTCGTTATTTATTGTTAAATCACTGAGTATTCTGAGTATAAGTACACTATACCGCCTTTTATTGCGAGCTGGAATATGGGGTGGCTAGCTAATTTGCGGGAAAACAAGCTCTACATGCTTTAGCCAATCCTCAATCATCATCGCCAGAGTTCTGATAGCCCCCTCAAAAAAACAATCCAGCTTTATCTCTTTTTTTACTCTTCTTTATCTCTGTATTTAGGCTCCATAGAGCTGATATTTCTTCCTAACAATTTTGGATAGATGCGTTTTGAGTCTATATATTCGGGAATTTGAGCTTCATAAACAATCTCTTTCAATATTCCTCGAATATTGAACAAAGTATCTAGTCTAGGAAACAGAGGCTCTTCGATTTTGATCCGATTTCTTAATAAAGGTTAAGATTTAGCATGAATTTAACCGTTAGCGCCCCAATTGCCTTTGATTACCCTCAGCAAGACTCTACTGGGGCCACTTGCACTGCCCAAGCCTGGGCAAAAGTTCCACCCCACCTAGAGGGAACTGAAAAGGCCGCTGTGATTGCCCGTATCAAGGAGTTGTTGGTAGAAAAAGATGCTGCTTTAGTGGCCCACTACTATGTCGATGGCGATATTCAAGATCTGGCAATTGAAACTGGTGGATTAGTGGCTGATTCATTAGAAATGGCCCGCTTTGGCAAGAATCACCCCGCCAAGAATTTGATTGTTGCTGGCGTACGCTTTATGGGTGAGTCAGCCAAGATACTCAGTCCTGAAAAACGGGTCTTTATGCCAGACTTAGATGCCACCTGCTCTTTAGATTTGGGATGTGATGCATCTGACTTTGCTACTTTTAGATCTTTGCATCCCGATCGTGTGGTGGTGGTCTATGCCAATACGAGCGCTGCTGTGAAAGCGCAAGCCGATTGGATGGTCACCAGTTCCTGTGCCTTGGCTATCGTGCACCAACTCAAAGTGGAAGGCAAGAAAATATTATGGGCACCGGATCGCCACCTTGGTAGATATATACAGGAACAGACAGGTGCCGATATGCTGCTCTGGAACGGGGCTTGCATTGTTCATGATGAATTTAGAGCTGCTGAATTAGAGGTACTGAAGGCTGCCCACCCCAAGGCCATGATTTTGGTTCACCCTGAGTCTCCGCAGGCAGTAGTAGATTTAGCAGATATGGTGGGCTCTACCTCAGCCATGATTAGAGCGGTAGTCGATGGCACTGCTTCTGAATATATCGTCGCTACTGATAAAGGTATTTTGCACCGGATGCGCCAGTTAGCACCCCACAAGAAACTCATCGAAGCACCCACTGCCGGTAATAGTGCTACTTGTAAGAGCTGTGCTCACTGCCCCTGGATGGCTATGAATGGTCTACAGGGAATTTTAGATTGCCTTGAGAATGCTTCTGGTGAAATCTTCATCGAAGAGTCAGTACGTGTTAAAGCTTTGACTTGCATTGATCGTATGCTCGACTTCACCAAGCATCACCCCGATCTCCTTGCCAAAGCCCAGCACGGCTTTGTGAAGAATATTGGCGCAGCCTAATGAAATGATTTTTTAATTGAATACCGATGTTTGAATATAACGAATCTCTAGAGCAAGCTCGTCAACGCAATATTGCTGATGCCCTCATGGAGGATATTGGCACGGGTGATTGGACTGCTAAGCTGGTGCCTAGTAAAGCTGTTCAAGCACAGCTGACGGTTCGCCAAGAGGCTGTTCTGTGTGGCATAGACTGGTTCGAAGGTACACTCAAGAAATTAGACCCGCATGCCAAGCTTA
>CAIMXN010000081.1 GCA_903845455.1 uncultured beta proteobacterium
CAGTTGCGCGCAAGCTTGCATTGCCATCAGATGGCTTCTTATCCATGCTCGCAAACCACTGTGAGGTAGCGCGATAAATAATCGGTGACTTGTGGCGCCAGCAATGCATATACGAGTGGATATACGTTTTATCGCTGAGGAGGCTACCAGCTTCACGCATCGCCTCCACAATCTTCGGATTGGCTTTCCAGATGTACTCATTGGCAAAGAGTGGCAACCAAGAAGCGTATACACCATTACCCATGACTGGATTGAGAATATCTTTGTCAGCTAGTTGATGTGCTTTACAGGATTTAAAGTCTTCCTCACCATAAGCTGGAGCAGAGTGAACAATGCCGGTACCAGTATCTAAGCTTACATACTCGGCTGTGTAGATCGGCGAGAGACGACGATAGCCTTCATGTAGTTTGGCTAATGGATGCCAAAAAGAAATATTTTCTAATGCACTACCCAAGCAAGTCGCAATAACTTTGCCCTCTAGGCCATAGTCTTGTAGGCAAGTCTCAACACGGTCTTGAGCAAGAATCAGCAGTTTATCGCCAGCATCTACTAATGCATAAGTAAGCTCTGGATGAACGTTCATTGCTTGGTTAGCGGGAATGGTCCAAGGCGTGGTAGTCCAAATGACAATCATTCCAGGCTTAGCTGGAAGCTCGTTTAAGCCAAATGCTTTGGCAAGTTGTGGTCCTTGTGCATCATCGAATGCAAAACCAACGTCAACCGTGGGATCAGTTTTGTCTTGGTATTCCACTTCAGCTTCAGCAAGCGCTGAGCCGCAATCAAAGCACCAGTTCACTGGTTTTAAACCACGGAAGACATAGCCCTTTTCCCAAATCTTACCCAAAGCACGAATCTCATCAGCCTCGTTGCTATAGTTCATGGTGAGATAGGGATTATTCCAGTCACCCAGAACGCCAAGCCGTTCAAAGTCTTTCTTTTGCTTGTCAACCTGAATCTGCGCATAAGCACGTGCCTTAGATTGGACTTCAGCAGTAGGTAAATTTTTACCAAACTGTTTTTCAATCTGAATCTCAATCGGCATGCCATGACAGTCCCAGCCAGGAACATACACGGAGTCAAAACCCATGAGCCAGCGGGATTTCACGATCATGTCTTTCAGAATCTTATTAACAGCGTGGCCAATATGAATATCACCATTTGCATAAGGAGGCCCATCATGCAAGATGAACTTGGGTTGATTAGCATGCGCCGCACGAATCTTTTCATAGAGTTTATTTTTTTGCCATTGTGCAACCCATTGTGGTTCGCGTTTAGCAAGATCACCTCGCATTGGAAAGGAGGTATCAAGGAGATTGACGGGATAAGAGTTTTCTTTTTCAGACATAGACTTTTTTCTGGAAATAATTTCTGGCGTGCTTTGCATCTGCTGCAATAGCTTGTGTAAGAGTGTCGAGGCTATCGTACTTTGCCTCATCACGAATTTTTTCTAAGAGCTCAACTGTAATCACTTTTCCGTAAACATCTTGCTGGTAATCAAAGATATGGGTTTCAAGCAATACACGACCTTCATCTTCAACGGTAGGTCTCACACCAAGACTGGCGACTGCCGGCAGAGGCTTATCCGCCAGGCCGATGACTTGGGCAGTAAAGATACCGCTAGTTGCAGGCTTGCGATGATGTAAGTGATTGGCAACAGCCAAGTTCAAGGTTGGAAACCCCAGAGTGCGACCCAGTTGTTGACCATGAATCACATGACCTGAAATTCCATAGTGACGGCCAAGTAATTTACTGGCTTGCGTCATATCACCATTGGCAAGGGCAGTACGTAAGGCCGAGCTAGAAATACGTTCACCATTTTCTAGAACGGTATGAATACTAGAAACTTCGAAACCATATTGTTTACCCGCAGCTTTAAGACTCGCAAAATTACCAGCGCGTTTTGCACCATAGCAAAAATCATCGCCAATTAAAATCCATTTTGCATTAAGACGCTTTACCAGAATCTCCACAACAAACTCCTCTGGGGTGAGTCTGGAGAATGCGGAGTTGAAATGCTCGACGACCACACGATCGATGCCGACATCAGCAAAGGCAGCTAATTTGTCGCGCAGATTCAGAATGCGGGGTGGCGCTTGTTCTGGGGAGAAGAATTCTTTAGGGTGGGGCTCGAAGGTCATCACACAGCTGACCAAGCCTTTTTCTTCAGAACCTTCTTTTAGTTCCTTGAGGAGGGCGCGATGACCCCTGTGCACGCCATCGAAATTACCGATGGTTAAGGCACAAGCTGGTCCTGCAGAAAACTGGGTGGGGCCACGGAATACGTTCACAAATCGCTTTCAGGGTAGCCATCAATTATATTGTGGGCATGCTATCAATCGTCACCTTAATCTCAGGCCGTGGATCCAACTTCGAAGCCATCGTCAAAATAGCCCAAAAAGAGCAGTGGCCGGTCAAATTTTCTGGGGTCATTGCTAACCATTCAGCGGCCAAAGGCCTTGATTTTGCTCGCTCCCAGGGCATTCCAGCCTTTACCATTGAGCACCGCGAGCATGCTACTCGAGAGTCTTTTGATGCAGCTTTAATTGCCAAGATTGATGAATTGGGCGCTGATTTAGTGGTTTTGGCTGGCTTCATGAGAATTTTGACCCCAGACTTTATTCGTCATTTCGAGGGTAGGTTGATCAATATTCACCCCGCCTTGCTACCGGCTTTCCCTGGTTTGCATACTCATGAGCGCGCTTTAGAGGCTGGCGTTAAAGAGCATGGGGCCACGGTTCATTTTGTTACCGAAGGGGTGGATGAGGGTCCAATCATCTGTCAGGCCTGCGTGCCAGTCTTAGAAGGAGATGATGCGGATAGCTTGGCGGCACGTGTTTTGGCCGCAGAACATCAGATTTACCCGCGGGCCGTAAAATGGTTCCTTGATGGACGATTGCGAATAGAAGGTAATCAAGTGAAGCTTTTCCCCCCAGAGTCGCAATTATTTAAATTATGAGCAAAGAACGCTCACCCCGTGGAGCTGGTAGCAGTTCTAAAACTGGCTCTAGGACTGGTTCTAAGTTTGCCCCCCAAAAAAGTTACGCCGCTAAATCGAAAGATCCACTGCGCAGTTCCGAACGTCGTAATGCTAGTGGCAATCTGATTGCACCAGTAGGCCAAAAGAATTTTTCCAATGCCAAAGCTTTGCCACAACATGCGCTGCATTTAGAACGTTTACTTCCTGAGTTGCTCAGTTTTGAGCAGCCGGCCGA
>CAIMXN010000082.1 GCA_903845455.1 uncultured beta proteobacterium
AGCGCTCACAGTGACTACCGGCATGACCAGAATAAAGGTTGCTAAAGCGGTGAGAACTGCTAGAGCAGAATTGGTGCCTTCATTGCGAAAACTCATTTCATGATGGCTTAGACCGCCTACAAAGATACACATTCCAATCACGCCATTGATAATGAGCATGATGGTGGCAAAGACGGCATCGCGCGCAATCACTTCAGAGCCTTCTTTACCCGCCAGCATTAAAGAGATAATTAAAGAGACTTCGATGACGGTGATACAAATGGCGAGCACTAGTGTGCCAAAAGGCTCACCGGTTTTATGGGCGACGACTTCAGCGTGATGGACTGCTGAGAGAACGCTGCCGATCAGCAGAGCGCTCATGAGGAGAATGAACCAGGTTTGGCTAAGGAGATTTGTCATACATGCACCGATCAGAAATTGGGGTTAAGCTTTGCTGAGTTTAAAGAGGAATCGGGAGAGTCTAAGTCTATATGAAAGCTATTATCCTATTTGGCCATGGTGCCCGCGATAATCGGTGGCGTGAGCCTTTTGATCGTTTAGCTGAACTCTGGCGCCAGCAGCACGCATCTACCCCGGTTGCGCTGGCCTTTTTAGAAATGATGTCTCCCACATTAGAGGAGGCAGTCTCATTACTGAGCGCTCAAGGCGCTACTCAAATTACGGTAGTGCCGGTCTTTTTTGGACAGGGCGGACATCTTCGCAATGATTTTCCGGCGCTATTAAACGCCTGTAGGAAAACATACCCCCAAATAGCCTTAAGCGCGACGCCGGCCGTGGGTGAGGAGCAGGCTGTCTTGCAAGCCATTGTCGATTTTGGAGCTCGAGCGCTCTAAATTCAGACTCGTATTCTGAAGGGCTTGACCCACCATAATGAGGGCAGGGGAGCTGCTCTCAAACCAGCTATCGGCTTTACCTTGAGCCAATTGCCCTAAAGTACTAGACCAGAGGCGCTCCCGAGGAGTGCTGACCGCTTCCATGATCTGCACTGGAGTAGTGTGGATATGCGGAGCGTTCTGATCAATGAGGCGCTGCGCAATCTTAGCAGCATCTTTACGGCCCATGTAATACACCAAGGTATCAGCACTAGGGTTTTGAATCGGCAAAATCGCATGGGCATCTTGAGTATCTTCTGTTGCTTGGGCAAGCGTCACAAAGGCAACACTACGAGAGACGCCTCTTAAGGTAAGCGATTGCCCGATGCTGGCTGCCGCTGCTAAGGCCGCTGTAATACCGGGCACTACTTCAACGGCAATGCCAGATCCCTTGAGGGCTTGAATTTCTTCATCGGCTCTGCCAAACAGCATGGGATCGCCCCCCTTAAGGCGCACGATGATGTTGTACTGCTGAGCTGCATCGATTAAACGCTTATTAATAAAGTGCTGTGCAGAAGAAAGCTTGCCACAGCGCTTGCCTACGGGCACCTTTATGGCTTGTTTGCAAAGCTCTAACATCTCAGGTTCTACCAAAGCATCATGAAACACAATGTCTGCTTGCTCAAGCAGTCTTGCGCCTCGCACGGTAATCAGATCAGCAGCGCCAGGACCGGCGCCTACCAAATAGACTTTACCAAGGGTTGGAGGGGTTCTCATGTTCAATTTCATGGCCAGTTAGTTTGAATTAAATTACCCACATACAGTGGAGTCTTTAAGTAATGATCTTTTTGTGCGCCAACTATTTTGGGTAGTCACAGTGAACAAATCAAATTGCTTTTGCGCCACATCCAAATCTTGATCTTGGCGTAACTCAAAGCTATCAAAACCAACGCGGGCACCTTGTAATAGTTGATCAATCAACACATCGCCAATCATGCGGATTTCTTTATTCCAGCCTAGGCGATCCCGCAAGATGGCGGCAGTGCTAAAGCTTCTACCATCTCTAAAAATGGGAAAATGCGCCGCCACTAAAGGCCAGTAGCGTTTGCCTTCTTCAATCAGCTCAGCATGTTTTAAAACATCATCATCAGTAGCAAACCAAACCCCAATCTGCCCGTTCTTTGCTTTAGCCAGAACATCCGGGTTTTGGTGATGCACGATCCACCAGCTAAATGGCACTAAGACATTGCGAGATCCATGCCCAAGGTCCGGTAGGCCTCCTTCGTCTAGTCCATTCCATATTTGCCATTCATTAGGGGTAAGGCTGATGTTGCCGCCTTGTGGAAAGTGCAAAATTTGCTGTTGCGCGCTCATGATGCAATCCCAAGTGACTTTTCAGCTTGATCTTTGGTCTTGGCGTTCTCGCTCTTGTTCTTATACGCTGCCTCTTTGAAGGGGGTGACACCTAAACGACGATAGGTCTGAATAAAAGACTCATCATCGGTACGTTGCTCTATATAGGTATTAATAACATTCGTAATGACATTGGGGATCTCATCGGCATAAAAAGAGGGACCAATCACTTTACCAATAGAAGCATCATTGCCTTGCTCGCCACCCAGTGTGATTTGATACCACTCTTCACCGTCCTTATCGACACCGAGCACACCAATATTGCCAACGTGATGGTGGCCGCAAGAGTTAATGCATCCAGAGATGTTGAGTGAAATATCGCCCAGATCAAATAAGTAATCTAGGTCATCAAAGCGTTCCTGAATAGCTTTAGCAATCGGTAACGATTTGGCATTAGCTAAAGAGCAAAAATCACCACCTGGGCAGGCGATGATGTCAGTCAGTAAGCCAACGTTGGGCAGGGCAACATGCTGGAGCTTAGCTGCTTGCCATAGCTCAAATAACTTAGCTTGCTCAACATCAGCCAGAACGAGGTTTTGCTCATGAGTCACGCGCAGTTCACCAAAACTATAGTGATCTGCTAAATTGGCAATGGCATTCATCTGGGCGGTAGTAGCATCACCAGGGGCAACAGTGCCATGGGGTTTGAGTGACAGAATCACGCTGGCATAACCAGGCACTTGATGGGGCTTCACATTGCGATCTATCCAGCGAGCAAAGGCGATTTTATCAGCCTCATTTGCCTTGGTAATGACTTGTTCATTGCTCAGCGCAGGCAGAGTCTGATAGGCAGGCTTAGTAAAGTGTTTTGCGACA
>CAIMXN010000083.1 GCA_903845455.1 uncultured beta proteobacterium
ACTCCGCTTTCCTAAGACACTGAGTGAAGATCAGGTCACTTCCTTGTTAAATGCCCCCAATATAGAAACGCCGCTAGGTTTACGCGATCGCACGATGTTAGAGCTGATGTATGCCAGTGGCCTGCGTGTTTCTGAAATTGTTTCTTTAAAAACAGTGGCACTCGGTTTAAATGAAGGCATAGTTCGAGTTGTCAATGGTAAAGGGGGTAAAGAACGTCTAGTACCCTTTGGGGGTGAGGCAGGGCAGTGGTTACGCAGATATCTAGCCGAGGCTAGGACGATTCTTTTAGAGGGAAAAACATCTGATGCAGTTTTCATCGGGCGCCATACCGGTTCAGCGCTAACCCGTCAGGCATTTTGGGCCTTAATTAAACGCTATGCATTGCAAGCGAGTATTCCAGTGGCCTTATCGCCACATACCCTGCGACATGCTTTTGCCACCCATTTACTGAACCATGGAGCGGATTTACGGGTAGTACAGTTACTTTTAGGGCATGCCGATATCTCCACTACCCAAATCTACACCCATGTCGCTAGAGAGCGACTCAAGTCGATTCATCAGCAACATCACCCGCGTGGCTCCTAAATTGACAGATATGTTTAAGATAGCGTCATGGATCTTCTCTTAATTCCCCTTGCTTACCTGATTGGCTCAATTTCATTCGCAGTCGTTGTGAGTAAAAGTATGCGTTTGCCCGATCCTTATTCTTATGGTTCTGGTAATCCTGGTGCAACCAATGTACTGCGAACTGGCAATAAACGGGCAGCTGTGTTGACATTGCTTGGGGATGCACTGAAGGGATTTCTTGCGGTAGTGTTTGCCAGGATGATTTTGGGTGAAGAGTCTTCAATCGCCGGCCTAAATTCTTGGATTCTGTGTGGCGTCGTGGTTGCAGTTTTTCTTGGTCATATCTTCCCTCTCTTCCATGGCTTTAGAGGTGGTAAAGGCGTGGCGACTGCCTGCGGAATTTTATTTGGGATTAATTGGGTGCTGGGTTTGGCTTCGCTTGCCACTTGGATCATTGTGGCCAAGTTCATGCGTTACTCTTCTTTGGCGGCTTTAGCTGCGGCAGTCTTTGGCCCTATTTATTTTATCTTTTTGTTTGGGTTTCATCCAATGGCACTGGCACTAGTAATCATTTGCTCTTTATTGATTTGGCGTCACCGCAGTAATATTCGTCATTTAATGAATGGCACCGAATCTAGAATTGGTTCCAAAGAGACTAAGACTTCTAATTCATCAGGGGGCGCAAATTCATGAGCATTGCCTTTGCCTGCGTTCTGTTTATGGGTCTGCTACCTTACGTTGCAGCTGGCATCGCTAAAAAAGGTTTTGAGGATTACGACAATGGTCAGCCGCGCACATGGCTTGCCAAGCAAACTGGCTTTCGGGCGCGCGCTGATGCTGCCCAAGCTAACCTCTTTGAATCACTCCCACTCTTTTTTGCAGCAGTCATCATTGCATCCTTGATGCATGCACCCCAAGTAAGATTAGATCTACTGGCGTTGGGTTTTGTCTTTTCTAGAATTGCTTACCTAGTTTGTTATGTAGCTAATTGGCCAACAGTCAGATCGATGGTGTGGTTATGTGGAATCGCATGTGTTGTAGCAATCTTTTTTCAAATCTAGATTCATCTTTAAAAATCATTTAGAAAAATTCATTTATGGCTATCAAAAAAATGGTGACAAAGTCGCTAAGTAAATCAGCAAGTAAATCAGCAAATAAGCCAGCAAGCAAAACTTCAAGCATTCAAATAGCGCCAAGAAAAATGGTCACTAAAAAAGTCTCAAAAGATGAACCTGCCGGATTGCCATTGTCAGTGGTGATTCGCCGTCGTATCGAGGCACAAAAAGCGCGTTTTCACGCTAATGACAATATTTCTGCTTTTATTCAAGCTGATGAGCTAGAGAGTTTAATTGATGAGGTTGCAGAAAAGATGCAGGCGGTATTAGAAAGTCTGGTCATTGATACTCGGAGTGATCACAATACCCAAAATACGAGTCAACGTGTTGCTAAGATGTTTATTAAAGAAGTCTTTAATGGTCGCTATGTGGTACAGCCAACCTTAACGAAGTTTCCAAATATTAGTCGTCTCAATGAGCTGATGATCATTGGTCCGATTACGGTGCGTAGTGCCTGTTCCCATCACCTCTGCCCTATCATGGGCCGGGTTTGGATTGGCGTATTACCTAGTAAAGATTCTGCCTTAATTGGTCTGTCCAAATACTCTCGTCTAACTGAATGGGTCATGTGCAGACCACAAATTCAGGAAGAGGCGGTGGTGGAATTAGCCGATATGCTCGAGAAAAAGATTAAGCCGATTGGGGTTGCCATCGTGATGGATGCCGATCACTTTTGTATGCAGTGGCGTGGCGTGAAGGATCGTGATTCGAAAATGGTCAATAGCGTGATGCGCGGTGCTTTCTTAAAAGATTCCAACTTGCGACGTGAATTTCTCTCTTTGCTGGAGAAGCGGTAGTCAAATTCTAGGATTTGAGCAAAGACCAAACTACTCTTTTGATGGATGAATGGTTGAGAATAATTCTCAACTAATAATCTATATAAATCAGTTACTTAAGATGTCTGTCGTGAACCCATTTCTTCTGCTCTATGATGCATTCAGTCGCAAAATTATTTTGCTCTAATCACTCTGAATTTATTCATTAACCCACTGGAGTCAATATGAAACCTACCCGTCGTCAATTCATGATTATGTCAGCCGCTGGTGCTGCTACTTTAGCCCTCAACAGCAAGGTACAAGCTCAAGCTATGGTTGCTGAAACGGATCCACAAGCGGCTGCATTGGGTTACAAAGCTGATGCTTCTAAAGTAGACAAAGCAAAGTTTGCTAAATATGCTGCTCCACAAGCTTGTAGCAATTGTGCTTTGTATCAAGGCGCTGCTGGCTCTGCTGCTGGTGGCTGCGCATTGTTTCCTGCCAAGCAAGTAGCTAGCAAAGGTTGGTGCTCTGCTTACGCTAAGAAGGCTTAATCCTTAGTTGAGCATTGCTGAAAGCTAGCGATATTCAGGAACAGATACCTAAGCTATAACGCTAACTTGTCGCTGTAACCACCCACCCCAGTGAAAACTGCGGTGGGTTTTGTTTTAACCACCAGAGCATCATCAAATATGACGTGAGAAATATACACATTATATACAAATAAGGCTTTTATTGTATATAATGTGATACATGCCAAGTAAATCGCAGCCTATTTTCCCTTCTGAACAGAAGATTCTAGTTGAACTAGGGGAGCGGATTCGGCTTGCTCGTTTGCGTAGGGGGCTTTCGGCAGAAACACTTGCTGAGCGCTCTTCTATTTCCAGGATGACATTACACCGGGCAGAAAAAGGAATGCCAGCTGTAGCGATTGGCACGTATCTCAGAATTTTGGCAGCCTTACAACTTCAGGATGACTTTAATTTATTAGCCAAAGATGATTTGCTAGGTCGCCGACTTCAGGACTTGGCACTCCCTCATAGAAGAGGCAATGATGACAAACTTTAACAAAGATGATTTAGAAGTATGGATTGATGTGGGTTTTATCAATCAAGATCCGGTTAAGGTTGGCTACTTAAAGCATGACAGAGGAAATGTTCGATTTAACTATGATGCTGCATGGTTGTCTCATCCACAACATTTTGATATTGACCCTGATTTATCGCTGGATAAAGCTGTCTTTCACCCCGATCCTACACAGGGCAACTTTGGTGTTTTCCTAGATTCTTCCCCAGATCGCTGGGGGCAGACTCTGATGAAACGAAGGGAGGCAATGGAAGCTAAGGATGAAGGGCGTCAAGCATGCAGATTGTATCCCTGGGATTATCTTATTGGGGTTCAAGATCAAACTAGGCAGGGCGCACTCCGCTTTAAATATTCTGGGACGAATCTATTTTTAGCTTCGCATAAGTTGGCCGCGCCACCTGTAGCCCAATTAGCCGAATTGGAAAATATTGCCAGGCACTTAACAGATAAAAAAATAGAAGATTTAGATAGTCTAAGAAAGTGGTTAAGTGTCTTGGTTGCACCAGGAGCGTCTTTGGGTGGCGCAAGACCCAAGGCCAATTTCACACAAGAAGATGACTCTCTTTGGATCGCTAAATTCCCTGCAAAAGATGATGATAGGGACATTGGTGCTTGGGAGATGTTGGCGCATGAGCTTGCAATTCGAGCAAAGATCCTCATGCCTGAAGCTAAGCTATTCAAGTTGGGTGCTGAGTACAGTACTTTTACGGTAAAACGCTTTGATCGCGCAGGTGGACAACGCATTCATTATGCTTCGGCCATGACGATGCTCAAGCAAGAGTCTAGTGATGATGCGAGTTATTTGGATATCGCCCAATTCATCATGACCAGAGGGGCAAAGCGCACAATCAAGGAAGATTTAGCCCAACTATTTCGTAGGGTAATTTTTAATGTTGCTATCAGCAACCGAGATGATCATTTAAGAAATCATGGCTTTATTCTGCTGCCGAGTGGCTGGCGCCTATCCCCAGCTTTTGACCTTAATCCCAATATTGATAAAAATGAGCATGCCTTGAATTTAGATTCAAATGATAATCGCGCAAACTTAGATAGTGTGATTGCTACAGCCCATTATTA
>CAIMXN010000084.1 GCA_903845455.1 uncultured beta proteobacterium
CTTCCCAGCTTGGGGTAAACAACGTTTACACAGCATGATTGCCAATCGCCCAGACTGGACGCTGTCACGTCAACGTCAATGGGGTGTCCCAATGGCCTTCTTTGTTCACAAGGAGAGTGGTGAGCCACATCCACGCACTGTTGAGCTACTAGAAGAAATTGCCAAGCGGGTTGAAAAAGACGGTATCGAAGCTTGGCAGAAATTAGAAGTTGCAGAACTGCTTGGACCTGAAGCAGATCAATACGAAAAAAATTGTGACACCTTAGATGTTTGGTTTGACTCTGGCACCACGCACTGGCATGTCATTCGCGGCTCGCATCGCGATGAGCTATTGACTAATGAAGCACAAACTCCAAATGGTCGCTTTGCAGATCTATACCTAGAAGGCTCTGATCAGCATCGTGGTTGGTTTCATTCGTCTCTGTTAACTGGCGCCATGCTTGATGGTAAGCCCCCATACAAAGCGCTCTTGACGCACGGCTTTACCGTTGATGGCCAAGGTCGCAAGATGAGTAAATCTGTAGGTAATGTGATTGCACCACAACAGATTGCAGACAAGCTTGGTGCGGAAATTATTCGCCTATGGGTGGCATCAACTGATTACTCTGGAGAGATGACGATCTCTGATGAGATTCTCAAACGGGTTACCGAAAGTTATCGTCGTATTCGTAATACCTTGCGTTTCTTATTGGCCAACCTTTCTGACTTTGATCCCAGCAAGCATGCCATGCCTGCAGAACAATGGTTAGAAATCGATCGCTATGTAGTCGCGCTTGCGAATCAACTACAAAGTGATGTACAAGCCCATTACAAAGCCTATGAATTTCATCCAGCGGTTTCTCGCATACTCAGCTTCTGCTCTGAAGATCTAGGTGGCTTTTATTTAGATATCCTCAAAGATCGCCTCTATACCAGCGCGCCAAACTCAGCAGATCGTCGCGCTGCTCAGAATGCCTTGTTTCATATCACGCGCAATCTGCTGAAGTGGTTGGCACCCTTCCTCTCCTTTACAGCCGAGGAAGCATGGCAGTCACTCCCACATGGGACTGGTGAGAAAGTACAAGAATCGATCCTCATGGAAGAGTTTGGCACCTTCCCAGAAATCGCCCAAGCAACGGAATTGCTTGCCAAGTGGAACCGCATCCGAGAAATTCGTTCTGAAGTCACCAAAGCCATTGAGATCGAGCGGGAAGCTGGCAATGTAGGCTCATCACTCCAGGCTGAATTGACTATTAAAGTGGCTGATGTTGACTTTGCCATCCTCCATTCACTAGAAGATGACTTACGCTTTGTCACGATTACCTCTAGCGCGAACATTGAGTTGAATAGTGGTGGTTTAGAGGTGCTGGTACGAGGCAGTCAATATAAAAAATGTGGTCGTTGCTGGCATCACACAGAGGATGTTGGTGCTAGCACTGAACATCCAGAGTTGTGTGGACGGTGCATCATCAATCTGTTTGGTAGTGGCGAACACCGCTTGTTTGCATAAAGACTCAATCAATAGACCTCTTGATGAATAAAGCTCAGAACCTACCATTACTGCGTTCCCTAGTAATAGCCACATTGGTACTACTGCTAGACCAGCTCAGCAAATGGTCTGCGCTCAGCAATCTCAAGCTGGGCATTCCGGAAGAAGTGTTGCCTTTTATGAATTGGTTACTCCTGCTCAATCCAGGGGCAGCGTTTTCTTTTCTGGCACAAAGTTCTGGTTGGCAGCGTTGGTTCTTTACCATTCTTGGCTTAGCAGCTTCACTCTATATTCTTTGGCTACTTCGCAAAAACCAAACTGATAAGCTCCTTTCTTTTGCCTTGAGCTTTATTTTGGGCGGCGCCCTTGGCAACGTTTTAGATCGGATGATGTACGGTGCTGTAGTCGACTTCATCGACCTCCATTACGGTAATTGGCACTGGCCAGCCTTCAATATTGCCGACAGCGCCATTTGTATAGGAGCTACGCTCATCGTTTTAAGCGAATTACGCAAGTCATTTGGCAAATCCTCTCAATCCCATTAAGCTGGCGCCATGCAATCACTTTTGAATAAAAAAATCATTCTCGGTATCTCCGGCGGAATTGCAGCCTACAAATCTGCTGAATTAGCTCGCCTGTTAATGCAAGAAGGGGCATCCGTTCAAGTAGTGATGACGGAAGCGGCAAAGCAATTTGTGACGCCAATCACTATGCAAGCCCTTACCGGTAACCCAGTCTTCACCAGTCAATGGGATAGTAGTGTTGCCAACAATATGGCGCATATTGAGCTATCACGTGCTGCAGATGTAATTTTAATTGCTCCTGCTAGCGCTGATCTCATGGCGAAACTTTCTCTTGGCCTGGCCGATGATTTATTGACCACACTATGTCTTGCAAGGGATTGCTCGCTTCTACTGGCTCCCGCCATGAATAAACAAATGTGGGAACATGCGGCCACTCAGAGAAGTGTGGCACGACTGACGCAAGATGGCATCGCCTTGCTTGGGCCTGCTAGTGGCACGCAAGCTTGTGGAGAGGTTGGCATGGGCAGAATGCTCGAGCCAGCAGAAATCACCGAACAGCTGGTAGCCTTCTTTCAGAAGAAACCCCTTGTAGGTAAAAAAGTATTAATTACTGCCGGACCTACTTTTGAAGCGATTGATCCTGTTCGCGGTATTACTAATCGCAGCTCCGGCAAGATGGGATTCGCTATTGCGAGAGCTGCCGTTGAAGCTGGAGCCCATGTTCATTTAGTTGCAGGCCCCTGCGATCTAGTAACACCTTTAGAAGCCACAGGGAAAATTACCCGCACTAATGTTGTCAGCGCAAAAGAAATGCATGCTGCCACGATGAGCGCTACCGATTGCGATATTTTCTTTGCCGTTGCAGCTGTGGCTGACTGGGGTATTGCTAAGCC
>CAIMXN010000085.1 GCA_903845455.1 uncultured beta proteobacterium
CAGTTTCAAAAGCGAAACCTTACAAGAGTTGGATTGATGCAGTTCGTGTTAAGTTGGATGAAGTAGATGCCAGTAAGGCTGACATCGTCGACGAGAAGACAAGCATTCGGCCAGCTGCAAAATTATTAGACCGCCAGCAAGCTTTTGGTTATACCCAAGAGGATATTAAGTACCTCATGGCGCCAATGGCCATGAATGGCGAAGAGGCCATTGGTTCGATGGGTAACGACAGCCCATTGGCTGTTCTCTCAAATAAGAATAAGCCACTCTATAACTACTTCAAACAGTTGTTCGCGCAAGTTACCAATCCTCCGATTGATTCCATCCGTGAAAACATGGTGATGTCATTGGTGTCATTTATTGGACCAAAACCTAATCTACTCGATACCAACAATATCAACCCACCAATGCGTTTGGAGGTGAGTCAGCCTATTTTAGATTTTGACGATATGACAAAGATTCGTCATATCGGTCACTACACCAATGGCAAATTCCGCTCGTATGAATTGGATATTTGTTATCCAGTAGTCTGGGGCAAAGCTGGGATTGAAGCACGTCTAGCTTCTCTTTGTGCAGAAGCTGCCGATGCAGTACGTTCCGGTTTCAACATCTTGATCGTCAGCGATCGCCAAATAGATGAGAAGCACATTGCGATTCCTGCCTTGTTGGCAACCTCAGCAGTTCATCAACATTTGGTTGAAAAAGGTTTGCGTACCAGCGTTGGTCTCGTTGTTGAAACTGGTAGCGCACGTGAGACACATCACTTTGCACTCTTGGCTGGCTATGGAGCAGAAGCGGTTCATCCGTATCTTGCGATGGAAACTTTGGCTGAATTAGCTAAGGGTCTATCAGGCGATTTGTCGGCTGAAAAAGCAGTAAAGAACTTTATTAAAGCCGTTGGTAAGGGCTTGCAAAAAGTTATGTCGAAGATGGGCATTTCCACTTATATGTCGTATACCGGCTCACAAATTTTTGAAGCTATTGGCTTGAATCAAGAAGTGATTGACCGGTATTTCAAAGGTACCCCATCTAATGTTGGTGGTATCGGCGTATTTGAAGTGGCTGAAGAAGCTCTTCGTATGCACACAGGGGCATTTAGTGATGATCCAGTCTTAAGCAATATGCTTGAGGCTGGTGGTGAATATGCATTCCGTATTCGTGGTGAAGACCATATGTGGACGCCCGACACAATTGCGAAGTTGCAGCATTCCACTCGGATCGGTGCTGAAAAGGGCTATCAGACCTATAAAGAGTATGCCAACATCATTAACGATCAAAGCAAGCGTCAAATGACATTGCGTGGTTTATTTGAGTTCAAGATTGATCCAGCAAAAGCCATTCCATTGGATGAAGTTGAGTCTGCCAAAGAAATCGTCAAGCGTTTTGCTACGGGCGCGATGTCTTTGGGTTCGATCTCGACTGAGGCTCATGCTACTTTAGCGATCGCTATGAATCGCATTGGCGGTAAGTCGAATACTGGTGAGGGTGGAGAAGATCCAAATCGTTATGTCAACGAACTCAAAGGTATTCCGATTAAAAAAGGCGAGACTTTAGCGAGCATCTTAGGTAGCGATGTTGTTGAAGCGAATATTCCTTTGTTGGATGGCGATTCATTGCGCTCCAAAATTAAACAAGTCGCTTCTGGCCGTTTTGGTGTGACCACTGAGTATTTGCGTTCCGCTGATCAATTGCAAATCAAAATGGCTCAGGGTGCTAAGCCAGGTGAGGGCGGTCAATTGCCTGGCGGCAAGGTTTCTGATTACATCGGTAAGTTACGCTACTCGATACCTGGTGTTGGTTTAATTTCCCCACCTCCGCATCATGATATTTACTCAATTGAAGATATCGCTCAATTAATTCATGACTTGAAGAATGTCAATCCAGCAGCCGATGTATCTGTGAAACTGGTTTCGGAAGTGGGTGTTGGCACGATTGCTGCTGGTGTTGCTAAAGCAAAGGCAGATCACGTAGTGATTGCCGGCCATGATGGTGGTACTGGCGCATCGCCACTGTCTTCTATTAAGCATGCTGGTTCTCCATGGGAATTGGGTTTGGCTGAAACACAGCAGACATTGGTACTGAATCGTTTACGTAGTCGTATTCGTGTGCAGGCTGATGGTCAAATGAAAACTGGTCGTGATGTCGTAATCGGTGCTTTGTTAGGCGCAGATGAGTTTGGATTTGCAACAGCACCATTGGTTGTAGAGGGTTGCATCATGATGCGCAAGTGTCATTTGAATACCTGCCCAGTGGGTGTGGCTACACAAGATCCAGAATTACGTAAAAAGTTTGCTGGTAAGCCAGAGCACATTGTGAACTTCTTCTTCTTTATTGCAGAAGAAGCGCGCGAGATTATGGCGCAATTAGGTATTCGTAAGTTTAATGATCTGATTGGTCGTGTTGATCTCTTAGATACTCGCAAAGGTATCGATAACTGGAAGGTACATGGCTTGGATTTCAGCAAAATCTTTGCTGCGCCACAAGTGCCTGCTGATGTACCACGCTATCAAGTGCTCACACAAGATCATGGTCTGGCAAGTGCGCTCGACAATATCTTGATCGAGAAGAGTGAACCTGCAATTCAGCGCGGCGAGAAAGTGTCTTTCATTGTTCCGGTCAAGAACGTGAACCGTACAGTTGGCGCAATGCTCTCTGGTGAGATTGCTCAGCGTTATGGCCATGCAGGCTTGCCAGATGACACTATTCACATTCAGTTAAATGGTACTGCTGGCCAAAGCTTTGCTGCTTTCTTGGCGCATGGTATTACCTTGGATTTGGTTGGTGATGGTAACGACTACGTTGGTAAAGGTTTATCTGGTGGTCGTGTGATTGTGCGTGCACCACATGAGTTTCGCGGCGATACAGCCAAGAACATCATTGTTGGCAATACCGTTCTTTATGGCGCTATTGGTGGTGAGGCCTTCTTCAACGGTGTAGCTGGCGAGCGTTTTGCTGTTCGTAACTCTGGTGCCACAACGGTAGTTGAAGGCACAGGCGATCATGGTTGTGAATACATGACTGGCGGTACTGTTGTAGTCTTGGGTACAACCGGCCGTAACTTTGCTGCTGGTATGAGTGGTGGCATTGCTTATGTATATGACGAAGATGGTTTATTCGACAAGCGTTGCAACACTAGTATGGCTACCCTTGAAAAAGTATTGCCTTCTGCAGAACAAATTGCCCAGATGCCTCAGGCACAGTGGCATGCCCCTATTGATGTCAAAGACGGTGGTGAGCGCTTAACAGATGAGCAAATTCTGAAAGGTTTGATTGAGCGTCATTTCCGTCACACTGGTTCAGAGCGTGCAAAAGCACTCTTGGCTGATTGGGAAAATTCCCGTGGCCGTTTTGTGAAAGTGCTGCCAACGGAGTACAAGCGTGCTCTAGGTGAGTTGTGGGAAAAAGCGCATAACAAAACCGTTGCTGCTTAAGTTACTTAATCAATATAGACAGACGTTAAGAAAAAATACTGAGGATTTAATATGGGTAAGGTCACTGGATTTATGGAGTTTGAGCGCGTAGATGAAACTTACGAAGCTCCTGCTAAACGCCTCCATCATTACAAAGAGTTTATTGTTGCCTTAACGGATGAAGAAGCAAAAGTTGAGGGCGCACGTTGCATGGACTGCGGTATTCCATTTTGTAATAACGGGTGTCCAGTCAACAACATCATTCCTGATTTCAATGATTTGGTGTTTCATAATGATTGGCAAAATGCCCTAGATGTCTTGCACTCGACCAATAACTTCCCTGAATTTACTGGCCGTATCTGTCCTGCACCTTGTGAAGCCGCTTGTACTTTAGGTATTAATCGCGCACCAGTTGGTATTAAATCTATTGAGCATGCCATTATCGATAAGGGCTGGGAAAGTGGTTGGGTGAAGCCACAACTACCGAAAATCAAGACTGGTAAAACAGTAGCCGTGGTTGGTGGTGGTCCTGCTGGTATGGCAGCTGCACAGCAATTAGCCCGTGTTGGTCATGATGTCACCGTATTTGAGAAGAATGATCGTATTGGAGGTTTGCTCCGTTACGGTATTCCTGATTTCAAGATGGAGAAGTGGTTGATTGATCGTCGCGTTGAGCAGATGCAAGCTGAAGGTGTAAAGTTTGAAACAGGTGTCTTTGTTGGCAAAGAGCCTATTGGCGCCGAAGTAAAAAATTATTCAACAAAAACGATTTCGCCAGATCAGTTGATGAAAGATTTTGATGCAGTGGTCATTACTGGTGGCGCAGAGCAGCCCCGTGACCTACCAGTTCCCGGTCGTGAATTGGCTGGCGTTCATTACGCTTTGGAATTCTTGATCCCACAGAACAAAGAAAATGCTGGTGATTTCAAAAATGAAATTCGGGCAACAGGTAAGAATGTTGTGGTTATTGGCGGTGGAGATACTGGGTCTGACTGCGTCGGCACGTCAAATCGTCATGGTGCAACGAAGATTACTCAATTTGAGTTGTTGCCACAACCACCAGAAGTTGAAAATAAGCCATTGGTATGGCCATATTGGCCCACTAAATTACGGACCTCATCATCACATGATGAAGGTTGCGACCGTGATTGGTCGGTTGGAACTAAGCGTTTTGAGGGTAAAAATGGCAAACTTGAGAAACTCATCTGCGTTCGCTTGGAATGGAAAGACGGCAAGATGTCAGAAGTGCCAAACTCTGAATTTGAGATCAAGGCTGATTTAGTACTCTTGGCAATGGGTTTTGTGTCCCCGGCACAACAAGTGCTCAATGCTTTTGGCGTTGAAAAAGACGCTCGTGGCAATGCTAAAGCAACCGTTGACGGTCAAAAAGCCTATCAAACGAATGTTGCCAAGGTCTTTGCTGCGGGTGATATGCGTCGTGGCCAATCTTTAGTGGTTTGGGCAATTCGTGAGGGTCGCCAGTGTGCTCAGGCAGTAGATGAGTATTTAATGGGGTCTTCCGTTCTGCCACGATAATATCGGGGATATGAATAGTAGCCAGCCTCATTCTTTGACAGCACAGCAAAAATCGCTAGGACCAGCTTACGGCGAAGTCGTCGTTTCTATTAAGGACGTCAACTTTTCTTATGCGCCTGGCGAAAGACAAATTTTGTCTGGTCTCAGCATGGAGTTTCGACGCGGTCAAGTAGTCGCGGTGATGGGTGGGTCCGGCTGCGGTAAGACCACTATTCTGAGATTAATTGGCGGTCAATTTACTGCGCAGTCAGGCGAAGTTCTCTTTGAAGGTCGCGATATTGGCAAGATGAGTTCTGCTGAATTAATGTTGGCGCGTCGTCGCATGGGTATGTTATTCCAGTTCGGCGCCTTATTTACGGATCTGAGTGTTTTTGAGAATGTTGCTTTTCCATTACGCGAACATACCAATTTGAGTGAAGAACTCTTACGCTCTTTGGTGCTCATGAAACTCAATGCAGTGGGTTTGCGAGGTGCTCGCGACTTAATGCCAGCACAAATTTCTGGTGGTATGGCAAGACGTGTTGCACTGGCTCGCGCGATTGCGCTTGATCCACCATTGATTATGTATGACGAGCCCTTTGCTGGTTTAGATCCTATTTCTTTGGGGATCACTGCAAGATTGATTCGTGATTTGAATAATGCGCTCGGTGCTACTAGCTTATTAGTAACGCATGATGTTGAAGAGACTTTTGAAATTGCTGACTACGTTTACTTTATTGCCAATGGCCGCATTGGTGCAGAAGGTACGCCAGACGAATTAAGTCGTTCAACGGATCCGTTTGTTCGCCAGTTTTTAGATGCTGCACCAGATGGCCCTGTACCGTTTCATTATCCTGGGCAAAGTCTGGAAGAAGATTTTGGAGTGATGGCGAGATGACCCTATTGCATAAGACATTAGATCTATTAGGCGACCTTGGTTTTTTTGTTCGTCGTAATTTAACAAGTCTTGGAAATGCAGCGCGGATGTTTGTTGCAGTAATTTGGCGTTCTGGTTTTTTATTAAAAAGGCCACGTTTAGTTTCAGATCAAATCTTATTTGTAGGTAATCACTCTTTTGTGATCATTGCTGTCTCAGGTTTGTTTGTGGGTTTTGTTTTAGGCTTGCAAGGTTATTACACGCTCAATCGTTATGGTTCTGAGCAGGCATTAGGGTTACTGGTGGCACTTTCTTTAACCCGTGAATTAGGTCCAGTGATTACTGCTCTGTTATTTGCAGGACGTGCGGGCACATCCCTAACAGCAGAGATTGGCCTGATGAAAGCAGGCGAACAACTCAGCGCTATGGAGATGATGGCAGTTGACCCATTAAGCCGCGTGATTGCACCGCGCCTCTGGGCGGGTATTATTGCGATGCCGATTTTGGCAACGATTTTTACTGCTGTTGGTGTGATGGGTGGTTATTTCGTTGGCGTCCCATTGATTGGTGTCGACTCCGGCGCTTTCTGGTCACAAATGCAAGGCGGTGTAGATCTCTTTTCAGATATTGGTAACGGCTTAATTAAAAGTATGGTCTTCGGTATAGCGGTAACTTTTATTGCGCTTTATCAAGGTTATGAAGCAAAACCAACGCCTGAGGGTGTATCGCAGGCAACTACCCGGACGGTGGTGGTCTCCTCTTTATCGGTCTTAGCATTAGATTTCTTACTGACCGCATTGATGTTCTCAAATTAGAAAGAATAAACTGGGGCTCTTATGAGAAAAAGTGCAATTGATATTTGGGTAGGAATTTTTGTAGCCATCGGCTTACTGGCTGCATTATTTCTTGCACTAAAGGTTGGCAATATGAATGCAGTTTCATTCGCACCAACCTATAAGATTTCCGCACGCTTTGACAACATTGGCGGTTTGAAGCCACGTGCGCCAGTGAAAAGCGCAGGGGTTGTAGTTGGGCGCATCGCCAATATTTCTTTTGATGACAAAACCTATCAAGCGACGGTTGTCATGACGATTGAGGATACTTATAAGTTCCCCAAAGATTCATCTGCCAAGATTTTGACTTCTGGTTTATTGGGAGAGCAGTACATTGGCTTGGAGGCTGGTGGCTCAGATGATATGTTGACCAATGGCGAAAAGCTTACTCAAACTCAATCTGCTATCGTTTTGGAAAATCTGATTAGTCAATTTTTATACAACAAGGCAGCAGATAGCGGCCAAGACAAGAGTCAAGACAAGAGCCAAGATAAGAGCACAGCAAAATGATGGCTTGGGTAGCAAAGCTGAAACAGGCTTTAGTCATTTTCTTTGCCACTGTATTGGTGGGTTGTGCGTCTATTCCTGCTGGAGTGGCGCCTTCACCCAACGACCCTTGGGAGTCCTTTAACCGTTCCATCTTTGATTTCAATGAAGGTTTGGATGCCTATGTTCTAAAGCCAGTAGTGTCTGGTTACCGATTTGTTCTGCCTGAATTTGTGCGTGAAGGCATTTATAACTTTTTTAGTAACTACAACGATATTTACACTGCATTAAATAACTTGCTGCAGGGTAATCCTTCTTACGCTTTTAATGATTTGATGCGAGTTGTAGTGAATACCACTTTTGGTTTGGGTGGCTTTATTGATATGGCCACTCCTGGTGGTCTGGAGAAACACAAAGAAGACTGGGGCCAGACTTTTGGCGTTTGGGGTATTCCTTCGGGCCCTTATGTGGTTTTACCATTTTTTGGCCCAAGCTCAGTTCGAGATGCCTTTGGCACAACTGCTGACCTAGAGACGGATTACCTCTTTAAATACATCCCCAATGTGGGTTTGCGTAATAGTATTACTGGTTTGCGGGTTATTAATGCGCGTAATACGTATTACGAGGCTGGCGACTTGCTTGATGGCGCGGCAATTGATAAGTACAGCTTCATGCGTGATGCCTATATACAAAGGCGCCAGTATCAAATTGATGAGGGACGTGATGGCGATGAGTCTCTCGTACCGCCTTATGAGAATGGCTACCAGTAAGTCAAGCCAGCCTTAAGAGGCTAAAATTAGGGCTTATTACAGTCGGCCTTTAGGAATCTATGAAAAGCTACAAAACAATGCAAAAGTGGTTTGCTTTAGTATTTTCAAGCGTCTTTTTGATCGCCGGCACAGCATTCAGTCAGGTGCCAGATCAATCAACTCCTGATGGACTAATCAAAACCGTTGTTTCGGATGTAATGGCCTCTGTAAAGTCCGACCCTGAAATTCAGAAGGGCAGTATTCCGCGTATCGTTGATTTAGTTGAAAAGAAGATTGTTCCTTATACCGATATGCGCCGCACCACTGAGATGGCGATGGGACCCAATTGGAAGAAAGCAACTCCCGAGCAGCAAGCTCAGCTAGTGAATGAATTTAAGAATTTATTGATCCGCACCTACTCTGGCGCTTTAAGTCAACTACGTGAGCAAACGGTGCAATTTAAAGCTTTGCGCGCAGCACCCGATGATCAGGAAGTTGTCGTCAAAACGGTAGTCCTTGGTCGTGGCGATCCTGTGCCATTAGATTACCGTTTGGAAAAGACGCCTAACGGTTGGAAAGTCTACGATATGAATATCATGGGTGTTTGGCTGATTGAAGCCTATCGTAATCAGTTTGCCAATCAAATTAGTCAAAATGGTATTGATGGCCTTGTCAAATTTTTACAAGAGCGCAATAAGCAGTTGGCTACTGCTAAGCCAGCGAATTAATTGAAAGACTCTAGAACAATGCCTTTTCTTTTGCCGAGTAAAGTGACCCAAGAAAATGCGGTCCAGCTTGAGAAGGATGGCCTATTAAATGAAGCGACACTAAGCACTGTAGATTGTTCTGCACTCATCGATTTTGATTCAACCGTACTAACCGTATTGATAGCTTGGCAGAAAAAATTATTGGCCAAAGATCAATACATCTCCGTTGTGAATGCTCCAGAAAAGCTAAAAGTGTTGGCTGGCGTATATGGTGTTTCAGCATTGCTGGGCTTTGCATAGAATGTCTGCAGCAATCTCTATTAAAAAAATATCTAAAAATTATGGTGCACTTCAGGCTCTAGATGATGTTTCGCTTGAGATACAGCAAGGCGAGTTCTTTGGTTTGCTTGGTCCAAATGGCGCCGGTAAGACCACTTTAATTTCTATCTTGGCTGGCTTGGTGACTGCCAATCAAGGTCATGCATTGATTATGGGCGCAGATGTGCAGAGCCATTTTCGTGATGCCCGCCGTGCCTTGGGCGTAGTCCCACAGGAACTGGTGTTCGACCCTTTCTTTACAGTTCGTGAAACTTTACAGTTTCAGTCTGGGTATTTTGGGATTCAAAATAATGATTCCTGGATTGACGAGATCATGGTTAATCTAGATCTCACGAGCAAGGCCGATAGCAATATGCGTTCTTTATCTGGTGGCATGAAGCGACGAGTTTTAGTTGCTCAGGCGCTTGTTCATCGACCGCCAGTGATTATTTTGGATGAGCCAACTGCTGGTGTGGATGTAGAGCTACGCCAATCCCTTTGGCAATTTATTAGCCGACTTAATCAAGATGGGCACACTATCGTCTTGACCACGCATTACCTTGAAGAGGCAGAGGCCTTATGTCAACGCATTGCTATGCTCAAACAGGGAAAGATTGTTGCCTTAGATACTACCGCCAATTTATTGAGTCGTTATGGTTCAGTGAAAAAAGATGGTGAAGGTAAAACGGATCTCGAGGATGTCTTTGTCAACATCATGTCTGGGAATGCCTTATGAAGATCCCACCACTTCAATATGGCAGTGGCTTTCCAACCTTGTTGCGGAAGGAAGTAAAGCGTTTTTATAAGGTGGGGTTTCAGACAGTTGCAGCACCAGTACTTACTGCGGTCTTATATTTAATGATTTTTGGCCATGTACTTGAAGGCCGAGAGATGTACGGCCGTTTTAGCTATACCGCATTCTTAATCCCTGGCTTGGTGATGATGAGTTTGTTACAAAACGCTTTTGCCAATACCTCCTCGTCATTGATTCAGTCCAAAGTGACTGGCAACCTTGTCTTTGTCTTACTGGCGCCATTAAGTCATTTGGAGTTTTACGCTGCTTATATATTGGCGGCAGTTTTTCGTGGAGTAGTTGTGGG
>CAIMXN010000086.1 GCA_903845455.1 uncultured beta proteobacterium
CTTGAAGGCATCGGATCGATAGAGAAGATTTTCTCTGGGTTCAATTTGAATGATGCGTGCTTGATCAGCCGAGGTCATTTCTAGTAGCATGCGATCGCCTACAGCGCCAATATGCTGCTTGGCTGGAGTGCTGACCTGAATTAAGGGGCCACCAGGCGATTCGTTTTCTTGAGCATCTTTTACCAAACGCTGTGCTAAATAATGTCTTCCATAAGAAGCGGTTAGTAGCGCGTGAAATTGCTCCATCGGTTCCTAGCTTTGACGTTGCAGATTGGCAATACGAAGAGGAGCAGGTGGGTGTGAGCTGTAAAACGCGGTATAGATTGGATCGGGGGTGAGGGTGGAAGCGTTGTCTTGATATAACTTCACCAGTGCTGAGATGAGATCTTTCGCAGAAGATTTTTTTGCTGCAAATCCATCAGCCTCATATTCATGTTTACGAGAAGCAATGCTGGCTAAAGGTGTAAAGAAAAAACTAAAGACGGGCGATACCAGCATAAATAGGGCAAGTGCTAAGCCGCCGTTATAACCATTGAGATTGGGCATGACTCCAAGGTCCGTATAAAACCAAACCTGTGTACTAATCCAACCTAATAAGGCAAACATGCCAAAACTCAAAGCAAATGACACCAACAAGCGTTTACGAATATGTTTGCACTTAAAGTGACCCAGCTCATGCGCCAAAACTGCCTCGACTTCACCAGGATTTAATTTCTCTATCAAAGTATCGAAGAACACAATACGCTTTGATTTCCCCATGCCAGCAAAGAAAGCGTTGCCATGGGCGCTACGCTTACTGCCATCCATGACAAATAAGCCTTGACTGGCAAAGTCGCAACGGGCTAAGAGTGCTTCGATTTGAGTCTTTAAGGCCCCATCTGGTAAAGGTTGAAATTTATTAAATAATGGTGCAATAAAACTAGGGAAGATCCATTGCATCAGCAAGCTAAATGCAGTGAGTACTGCCCATGCCCAGAGCCACCAGAGGTCCCCGGCTTTGGCCATCAAACTAAGAATGACCCATAACAATGGCATGCCAATTGCTGCACCAATGGCGATGCCTTTAAGCATATCTATAAAGAATAGTTTTTTACCCATGCGATTAAAGCCAAAGCGCTCTTCTAAGTGGAATTGTTTGTACCAAGAGAAAGGTAGGTCAAGCACTCCAGAAATAATGGCAATGGAAGCTAACAAGGCAATTTGTTGAGAAATGCCATCACCCAAAAGCTGTAAAAGAGCGAGATTTAAGATCTGTAAGCCACCGAGGAGAGTGAAGGCAATTAAAATAATGGCACTGAGACCATTTTCTAAAATACCCAGTCTTAATTTGGCAATAGTGTAGTCCGCTGCTTTTTGATGTTCGGCCAAAGTCACCTTTGCAGCGAATTCTGTGGGCACGCTGTCACGATGTTTAGCCACATAACGTATCTGACGTTGGGCTAACCAGTGGCGCAGGCTAAAGCTGGCAAGGAAGGTAATAAGAAAAATAATTGTGAATGTCATGAGATCATTATAGATATGAGCGAAAAAACCATTACCCCAGACCCAAAGTCAGCGCCAGCCAATGAAAACCTTGTCTGGGTTGATATGGAAATGTCGGGTTTAGACCCTGAGTCAGAACGTATTCTGGAAATTGCCATTATTGTGACCGATGCCCATCTCAATACGATTGCTACGGCCCCTGTTTGGGTGGTGCATCAAGCAGATGCCTTGTTGGATGCGATGGATGCTTGGAATAAGGGTACCCATGGGCGTTCGGGTCTGATTGATAAGGTTAAGGCGGCTACGCAGGATGAGGCAACAGTAGAGGCGGAATGCATTGCTTTTCTGAAGCAGTATGTGAAGGCTGGGATTGCCCCAATGTGTGGCAATACGATTGGTCAAGATCGTCGCTTTATGGCTAAATACATGCCTAAATTAGAGGCTTACTTTCATTATCGAAACATTGATGTGTCTACTTTAAAAGAGCTTTGCAAGCGTTGGCACCCCGAGTTAGTGAAAGGTTTTACGAAAAAACAAGCTCATACGGCATTGGCTGATATCGAAGAATCTATCGAAGAGCTTAAGTACTACCGGGATAAATTTATTGTTCCTTTGCCCTAAGATATTTTAGGCATTAAAAAAGGTCCAATAAACGGACCTTTTTTGCATCAAAAAATTTGAACACTTCATTTTTTAATAGCAGTTTTGGGTCTAAACGCCTTGATGATAGATTCATCGGTCTCGATATAAGGTCCGCCAATCAGGTCAATACAATAGGGCACAGCAGCAAAGATGCCAGGAACAAGGGATTTTCCATCTGCATCTTTGAGGCCTTCAAGCGTTTCAGAAATAGCCTTAGGCTGTCCAGGCAAATTAATGATGAGCGCGGCATGTCCTTCAATCTCCCGCAGAACGGCAGTTTGGCGCGACAAAATAGCAGTCGGTACAAATCGTAGGCTAATTTGGCGCATTTGCTCGCCAAAGCCTGGCATTTCTCGGGTGCCAGCATCTAGAGTTGCTTCTGGCGTGATATCTCTGGGAGATGGGCCTGTCCCCCCAGTGGTCAGGACCAAATCGCAGCCCATATCGTCCACAAGCTCCACAATGGTCTCAGTGATGGTTTCGTATTCGTCAGGTATCAAGCGCTCATGAAAGACACAGGGCGTGCTGATGGCGCTCATAAGCCAGCTCTGTAAGGCTGGGATACCCTCGTCGCTATAGACGCCCTTGCTGGCTCGATCGGAGATCGATATCAGGCCGATTTTGATTTCATTTGGAGTATTACGCTTCCAGGCTTCGGTATGCTTCATGTTTCTATTCTAGCTATTATTAGGACATGTTTACATACACATCACATCAGTTCACAGAAATTATTGATTTCATGCTTGCGGAGGCCCGTCAGCGGGGTGCGTCGGATGCGATTGCGGAGATTTCAGAGGGTCAAGGTCTATCCGTCACCGTTCGCAAGGGCGAGGTCGAAACGATTGAGCAAAGCCTTGATAAACAGGTAGGAGTGACAGTCTTTTTAGGCCAGCGTCGGGGCAATGCCAGTACCAGTGATTTTTCTAAAGGGTCATTAAAAGCCACGGTAGAAGCGGCGTACCATATTGCCCAACATACAGCTGAGGACGATTGTGCCGGCCCCGCAGAAGCCGAGCTTTTAGAAAAAAATCCCTTGGATTTAGAGTTATTCCATCCTTGGTTATTAGATTCTGAGCAAGCAGTTGAAATTGCGCGGATTGCTGAGGGCGCTGCTTTTGCAGTGAGTAAGCAAATTAAAAATAGTGATGGTGCCTCAGTATCAGCTCACCATGCTCACTTTATGATGGGAACAAGTCTTGGGTTTATGGGGGGTTACCCATTTTCACGTCACTACATTTCCTGCGCACCGATTGCCAGTGAAGGTGGAAAAAGATCTGCCATGCAACGTGATGATTGGTATTCAAGTTCACGCATTCCAGAAGAGCTTGCCGATCCAGCTGACATTGGCAAATATGCTGCACAACGTGCCTTATCACGCTTAAAGGCGAGATCTCTTTCCACTCGTCGCTGCCCAGTTATTTTTGAAGCGCCTCTGGCCGCAGGGTTATTAGGTGGATTGGTTCAAGCAGTATCGGGCGGCTCCCTGTATCGACGCTCCAGTTTTTTATTGGATAGTCTTGGCAAACAAGTGTTGCCTAAGCATGTCAGTTTATTTGAGAATCCTCATATGAAGTCGATGACGGGTAGCTCACCCTTTGACGAGGAAGGTGTAAAGACTTCAGCTCGAACGGTGGTTAATAAAGGTGTTCTAGAAGGTTATTTTTTATCTACTTATTCTGCACGCAAATTGGGTATGAAAACCACGGGCAATGCGGGTGGCGCCCATCACTTAACTTTGAAAAGTACCAAGACCCCCCAAGGCGGTTTACCAGCGCTATTGAAGGCGATGGGAACAGGCCTATTAGTGACTGAACTCATGGGGCAGGGGGTGAACTATGTCACAGGCGACTACTCGCGTGGAGCGTTTGGTTACTGGGTAGAGAATGGCGAAATTCAGTTTCCAGTTGAAGAGGTAACGATTGCTGGGAACCTAAAGGATATGCTGCTCGGTATTGAGTGTATTGGTAGCGATAAACTGATTCGAGGAACCAAAGAAACAGGTTCTATTCTCATACGCTCGATGACGGTGGGCGGTAAGTAGTCTGAGTAAGCTTAGGCGGATATACTTTTAATAACTCATTAAAAAGTGTCAGGACAAAAAATGCAAAGACGTTCCTTTTTAAAGAAGGCCACTTTAGGTGCGGGCGCTGCTGCTTTAGCCACACCTGCACTGGCGCAAAGCCTGCCAAATCTCAATTGGCGTTTAGTTTCCAGTTTCCCGAAATCATTAGATACCCTGTATGGAACATCAGAAGTATTTGCGAATGCTTTGCGTAAAGCAACTGACGGTAAATTTAATGTCAAAGTGTTTGCCGCAGGGGAGATTGTGCCTGCTCTACAAATATTAGATGCCGTTCAAAATGGCACGGTTGAGTGCGGACATACTGCGAGCTATTACTACTTAGGAAAAAATAGTGCATTTATTTTTGATACTGCTGCACCTTTTGGAATGACTGCTCGCCAGCAAACAGCTTGGATGCTTCAAGGTAACGGCATGAAGTTGATGCGCGAGTTATATGCAAGTTATAACTTAGTGAACTTTCTCGGTGGACAGACCGGCACGCAGATGGGTGGTTGGTTTCGCAAAGAAATTAAATCACCGGAAGATTTAAAGGGCCTGAAATTCCGTGTTGCTGGCTTTGCTGGAGAGGTCTTATCTAAGCTTGGTGTCGTGCCTCAGCAATTACCCGCTGGCGAGATATATTCAGCTCTTGAAAAAGGGACGATAGATGCAGCTGAATTTGTTGGCCCATACGATGATGAAAAGCTTGGTCTCGCCAAAGTTGCTAAGAATTATTACTACCCTGCTTGGTGGGAGGGTAGTGCAGCATTGTCATTCTTAGTGAATAAGAAAAAATGGGATGAGTTACCGCCCGCATATCAAGCTGCCTGGGAGGCGGCTTGCTTTCAGGCGCATACCGATATGTGCTCCAAGTACGACGCACACAATCCACTAGCCCTGCAGCGCTTGGTTCAGAACGGTGCTGTGTTGCGTAAATTTAATACCTCCATCATGGATGCTTGCTTTAAGGCTACGGAAGAAACGTATGCTGAAGAGTCTGCTAAGAACCCACAGTTCAAAAAAATATTTGATGACTACCGTGTCTTCAGAAATATGGAAGCACAGTGGTTTGGTTTAGCAGAGCAAGCCTTTGCACAATATAGCTTCAGCAAGAAACTTTGATTTCTGATGTTAAAAAAGCTCTTAGGAACTCTTTTTATTTACTGTCGCTCAAGCGTTAAAAATTGGAAAGTGATATCACCTTCGCTACCTGGCGTGCGCTCTACCTCTTTCCATTCGGCTGGGTTAGGTAGTTCAAAGAAAGTATCTCCGCCGTCGATATCAATATCAATCTCGGTTATATAGAGAAGATCCGCTTTGTTAAAACCTTGCGTGAAAAGTTGCTCTCCGCCAATCACGAAAACACGGGGTGAGTCACTTAGGCGATTAAGTGCTTCATCTAGTGAGCCAGCAACTTCTGCACCAGTTAATTGAAGGCTTGAGTTTCTGCTGACAACAATATTGCGTCTGCCAGGAAGAGGGCGACCAATGGATTCCCAGGTTTTACGTCCCATAATCACTGGGTGACCCATAGTGACTCGCTTGAAGAATTGCAAATCCGCAGAAATTTTCCAAGGCATTTGGTTATCACGTCCAATCACATGATTGCGGGAGCGCGCCACGATCATGGCAATAGCGGGTTGAGTCATTACTGGGTCATTTTCTTAAATGGCTACTGGAGCTTTAATATGTGGATGTGATTCATAGCCAACAATCTCAAAGTCTTCAAACTCATAATCAAACAGAGCATCCGGTTTACGCAGAATCTTGAGTTTAGGTAGCGGATAAAAATCTCTAGAGAGCTGCAAGTCTACTTGCTCTAAATGGTTGCTATACAGATGGCAATCACCACCAGTCCAAATAAAATCACCAACTTCGAGGTTGCATTGCTGCGCAACCATATGGGTGAGTAGGGCATAGCTCGCAATATTAAAAGGCACGCCTAAGAAAATATCTGCGCTACGTTGATAGAGTTGGCAAGATAACTTGCCATCTGCGACATAAAATTGAAAGAAGGCGTGACATGGTGCCAATGCCATACGCGGGATGTCGGCTACGTTCCATGCCGAAACAATCATGCGGCGTGAGTCTGGATTTTGCTTGATTGTTTCTAAGACCTCGGAGATTTGATCAATATCTTGACCATTGGGCGCAGGCCATGAGCGCCATTGATAGCCATAGATCGGGCCGAGCTCACCATCAGGCGCTGCCCACTCATTCCAAATAGAAACACCACGTTCTTTTAGCCAATTATTGTTGGTACTGCCTTTGAGGAACCAGAGTAATTCATAAATGATGGATTTCAGGTGAAGTTTCTTAGTGGTGACCATTGGGAAGCCATCAGCCAGATTAAAACGCATCTGGTGTCCGAACATGGATATTGTGCCTGTGCCAGTTCTATCTGACTTTTTAACGCCCTTGGCTAGGACTTCCTTCATGAGATCGTGATATTGGCGCATATGAATATTGTCTAAAAGTAGATGATTTAGATAGAGCTTACTCGAATGTGGGACTCTTTACTCCCAGTACCTTATGAAGCTTAGGAGAGGTCGTGGTGTATTGCAACTGAATCTGTTTTTCAGGGTATAGATATGCGGCTGCCGCAAAGGCCGCCAGTGCTGCCTCATGAAATCCTGACAAAATCAACTTCTTTTTTCCAGGATAGTAATTAATATCACCAACCGCATAAATTCCGGGAATACTAGTTTGAAAGGTGGCGGTATTGACGGTGATTTGCTTGCGATCAATTTCCAAACCCCAATCTGCAATGGGTCCTAATTTAGGGGACAGGCCAAAAAATACCAAAACATCATCGACTGGTACTTGGTGGATCTTGCCGTCAATATCAGTAACGCCAATTTCGCTCAGGCGATGGTTCATCGTTTCGAAGCTAGTAGGCTGTCCAATGATAAATGCCATTTCATGTGAGGCGCAGAACCCTCGCATCTTGGCAATCGATGTTGGCGCTGCTTTGAAATCATCCCGTCGATGAATCAGAGTGACACTCTGGGCTTTACCAACAAAGTGAAGGGCCCAGTCTAAGGCTGAGTCGCCACCACCACAAACCACAATGCGCTTGTCATTAAAGCGTTCCGGATCTTTAACGCTATAAAAAAGTTGTTTACCCTCAAATGCCTCAATACCATCTAGTCGCAAGGTACGAGGCTGAAAGGCGCCAACTCCAGCGGCAATAAAAACGGTCTTACTAATAAATTCCTGACCAAGAGAGGTATTGAGCTTTAGACGACCATCCGTTTGCTGCTCAAGAGAAACAACTTCTTGCCCAAGATGGAATTGAGCTCCAAATGGCGCTATTTGTTTGAGAAGTTGATTGGTGAGTTCTTGCCCAGTACATACCGGAATTGCAGGGATGTCGTAAATGGGTTTATCTGGATAAAGTTCTACACATTGACCACCTACTGCTGGTAGTGAATCAATCACATGTGCTTTGATTTCCAAGAGACCTAGCTCAAAGACCTGAAAGAGTCCCACTGGACCAGCGCCAATAATGACTGCATCGGTTTCAATAGGTTCTTGCAACACTAAATCTCTTGGCTATATCTGCGAGTAGCTTTAATAATTACTTGACTAGTTGATCAAGCTTATTTTTGACATCTTTCCACTCATCCGCGTCAGGCAATGCAGCTTTAGATTTAGTGATGGAGGTAAACGATGGGGACAAGTCCGCATTCAGTTTGATGAAATCTTGTTGATCACCTGGAACATCATCTTCTGCGTAAATAGCATTGACTGGACACTCGGGCACACATACAGCGCAGTCGATGCACTCATCTGGGTCGATCACTAAAAAATTAGGACCTTCACGGAAGCAGTCAACAGGGCAGACGTCAACACAGTCTGTGTATTTACAGCGGATACAGGATTCGGTAACAACGTAAGTCATGGTAGTTTTGTCTTAAGAGCCTGGGCGGTGCATTGGCTGCTAGGTTATAAAACATCAATTTTAGCTGAATTAGCCTATTTTTCAGGCAAAAAACCGAATTTACTTGAGGTACAGTTCTAAACATGAATAATCCTGAAAATAACCAATCCCTCAGTAATAAACCCAAGATTTTGGTAGCTAGAGCCATATTTCCAGAGGCACTCGCCAAATTAGCAGAATCTTTTGAGGTGCGATCCAATCAGGCTGATCAAGTCTTTACACCCCAAGAACTCCAAAAAGAACTCTCTGAAGTTGTAGGGGCTTTAGTCACGGGCAGCGAAAGAATTGACGCTGGAGCTATCGCAGGCGCAAAAAATTTGAAGATAGTAGCTAATGTTTCCGTTGGTTATAACAACTTTGATGTGCCCGCTATGAGCGCAGCAAATGTCATGGCAAGTAATACTCCGGATGTTTTAACCGATACCACTGCTGATTTTGGTTTTGCTCTTTTGATGGCAACCGCACGTCGTATTACAGAGTCAGAGCATTGGATTCGTGCTGGCAAATGGGATCAGTGGTCGATTGTCAATAACCCCTTGGGTATGGATTTACATCACAGTACACTTGGCATTATTGGCATGGGTCGCATTGGTCAAGGCATTGCAAAGCGTGCACTAGGCTTTGGTATGAAAGTGATTTATCACAACCGTAGTCGTCTCTCCGAGTCCGATGAAAAGGCCTGTGCTGCAAGCTATGTTTCCAAGGAAGAATTGTTGCGCAATGCGGATCATGTAGTTTTAGTTTTGCCTTATACCGCTCATAGTCATCATACGATTGGCGCAAAAGAAATTGCCTTGATGAAACCCACTGCAACCCTAGTAAACATTGCGCGCGGCGGTATTGTGGATGATCTTGCCTTAGCTCAAGCCTTAAAGGCCGGAACAATTTTTGCAGCTGGCTTAGATGTCTTTGAAGGTGAGCCTCAAGTTAATCCTGAGTTACTCAAATTAAGTAATGTTGTATTGGCTCCCCATATTGCCAGCGCTACCGAAAAAACCCGCAGAGCAATGGTAGATCTTGCGATTGAAAATTTACGTGCCGCGCTCGATGGCAAGAAACCACCCAACTTAATTAATCCTGAATTATTTAAAACTTTGAAAAATTGAAATTGAAATTACTCAGTTTCAATTTCTTCTGGCAGTTCTTTAATCGCGATTTCAATACCGCCGAAGGTATCTGCAACCCAGTTGTAGACTTTGCATGCAATCCACAGCAAACCAAAGCCAAGCAGGGCATTGAGTATTAGAGCTGAGATTACTGTAAAGCCAGGGATTGCACCATCTCGAATGAAGGCTACAAATAGAGCCAACAAAACAATGGGAACGGAAAAGCAAAGATAAACCAAAACAAGCGTTTTAGCGGTATGCATTGGATCGAGGAAGACAATTTCTTTTTTACTGAGTTTCATGAGGAACTATCTTAAAGCAGTCCTTCAAAAAGCGCCACATCTACCCAGTCCCCAGGTGCAACATTTCCTTGGTCATGATGAAGTATCACAAAGCAGTTGGCCTCACTCATGGAGCGCAAAATGCCAGCACCTTGACTGCCAGTAAGTTTGACTGTCGGTTTGCCATCTGTGCCACGCCCCAAAATAGCACGCTGAAATTCTGTGCGGCCAGGTTTCTTCCGGATTGTCAATTCTGAGATAGCTTGGGTTAGTTGGGCTTCAGTCTGATTAGCGCCATTGAGCTGTAAGAGGGCTGAGCGAACAAATTGATAGAAGGTCACCATCACGGCAACAGGGTTACCAGGTAAACCGAAGAATAGGGTTTTACGGGGTGATGCTTGACCTGCAACCGGCTTAAGTGTCCCAAATGCCATTGGCCTACCTGGGCGCATGGCAATCTTCCAGAACCCAACATCACCCAGTTCTTGCATGATTTGTTTGGTGAAGTCTGCTTCACCGACGGAGACGCCCCCTGAGGAGATCAGAACATCAGCAACTTTGGCAGCATTGCAAAAAGCTGCTTTAAGGGAGGCTGGGTCATCACGCACGATGCCGCAGTCAACGATGTCTAGGTTTAAGCGATTCAATAAGCCGGTGAGGCTATAGCGATTGCTATCGTAAATACTTCCCGTATCCAATTCTTGTCCCAAGGCTCGTAACTCATCACCTGAAGAAAGGATCGCCACCTTGAGTTTGCGATGTACTTTGAGTGAAGCTACACCTAAAGAGGCCGCTAAACCTAAATCAGAGGGCCGTAAGAGTCGTCCAGCCTTAATTGCAGGCTTCCCTTTTTGCAGGTCTTCTCCACGTAGGCGGCGATTCTCACCTGGCTTTAGTAGGTTCTGTTTGAACTCGATGGATTGATTACTTTGAGAATTGCTTAGCTCTTGGGGAATGACGGTATCGCAGCCATCAGGCATGACTGCGCCAGTCATGATCTTGAGACATTCTCCAACACTAATTCCGCCTTCATAAGGCTTTCCAGCATAAGCTGTACCAACTACCTTTAAAGAAACGATCACTGCAGAATTTCCAAGACAGGCGCTGTTAAAAGCGTAACCATCCATAGCCGAGTTATCCGCAGCTGGCACATCAATAGGTGAAAGTAAATCTTCAGCCAGAATGCGATTGATCGCTTGATCTAAAGAGACGGATATAAGCTTACTGGGGTCGTCAATATTTTTAGCTTCTTCAAGAAGCTCTTTGACTAAGTCGGCGATCGCTTTGCGTGCTTCATCAACATGCAATGAAGAGTTTAAGAGTATCGGGTCATTGGGAGAATGTTTCATTTGGATAGCGCTTCTAAATACTGCAGCTCTTCAGGAGTATTGACGTTTGCAAAGGCCTCAGTATTTTCGAAAATAACTGTGCTGGTGCGTAACTCCTTGAACCAGCGATCAATCTTAAAGTCACCTTTGCTCAGAAAAGCACTTAGAGAGTTGCTCACATCACTACGCATGAGGCAGAAGACTGGTTGTGCCCAGACTTTCCCATTCGATTCTTTGGTGGAGGCGTAAACCAATTGATAGCCTCCACTTTCCAGCTCTGTTGCAAGCTTAAAGCCTAAATCAAGCGGCATCCGTGGTGAGTCGCAAGGCGTAGTCAGAAGATAAGGTGTCGTACAGATCTTGAGTCCAGCAGAAAATCCAGCTAAGGGGCCAGAAAAGTCAGGAGTCTCATCC